>JBDGYW010000327.1:0-7508 GCA_039588935.1 Gemmatimonadota bacterium
GAATAGCGGGCACGCTGATGCCAACGTTAATGGTCGTGATGACGACCCGCTTTTTCGGCAAGCGGAAGTCCTGGACAGAAGGTCTTTCGATAATGCCGTTCACGATCTTCGGCGCGATACTGTTGCTCAAGACACTCGAACGGTCCGGCGGAGTCGCTGCAATCAGGCGCAGCTTCCACGGCATCAGCGACGATCGCCGGGTGCAGATGGTGATTGTCGCGTGGCTGTTCGGGTCCTTCATCGAGGGCGCTGCCGGTTTCGGTACTCCCGCCGCTGTCGCAGCGCCACTCATGGTTGCCCTTGGCTTCCCCGTCACAGCCGCAGTGATGCTGGGCATGATGATCCAAAGCACGGCTGTGACATTCGGGGCCGCCGGCACACCAATCATGATCGGCGTCACCGATGGACTTGCCAGCCCCGAGATTTCGGCACAACTCGCTGCCGCCGGCATTTCGTTCGCGGAGTACAGGCAGACCATCACCGCCTTTGTGGTCTGCTTGCACGGAATAGCGGGCACGCTGATGCCAACGTTAATGGTCGTGATGACGACCCGCTTTTTCGGCAAGCGGAAGTCCTGGACAGAAGGTCTTTCGATAATGCCGTTCACGATCTTCGGCGCCGGTGTGTTCTTGGGCCCCGAGTTCCCATCCCTGCTCGGATCGGCTGTCGGACTCACCGTCGTGATCTTCGCTGCACGCCACGGATTCCTGTTGCCGAAGGACACGTGGGACTTTGCCGGGCAGGACGAGTGGCCGGACGACTGGCACAGCCCACTCGAGCCGACTGCTGAGCCGCCTACCGGCGAGCGCCGCATTCCGACTGCCTCGGCCTGGGCACCATATGGTGTGCTCGCCTTGTTGTTGGTGCTGTCGCGCCTCCGTCAGCTACCATTGGGTGAGTTCCTTCAGCGGGTGCGAATCAGCTGGACCGACATCTTCTCCACCGGCGTGAGTGGAGCAACCACACCTTTCTACCTGCCCGCGACGATGCTGGTTTGCGCGGTGATGGTCACGTGGGTTCTGCACCGGATGACCAAGCAGCAAATCGTCGCGGCAATCCACGATTCGAGCAAGACTATACTCGGCGCTGGATTCGTGTTGCTCTTCACCGTCCCAATGGTGCGGGTGTACATCAATTCAGGCGTGAACTCATACGCGTTCATGGACGGGTCAACGTTGCCGTCAATGCCGATCGCGATGGCGACGTGGGTGGCCGAGAACGTCGGTCAGGTGTGGCCGCTATTTGCTCCCACCATCGGTGCACTCGGCGCGTTCATCGCGGGTAGCAACACGGTGAGCAACCTGATGTTCAGCCTGTTCCAGCATGGTGTTGCCACTCAGCTCGCAATCAGCGGTGCGATGGTGGTTGCACTACAGGCAGTGGGTGCGGCAGCGGGCAACATGATCGCAATCCACAACGTGGTTGCCGCCTCAGCGACTGTTGGCCTGCTCGGACAGGAGGGAGCAACTCTCCGTAAAACGATTCTGCCGACGATCTACTACTTGGCGGTGGTGGGAGGGCTCGGGCTGTTTGCGATCTACGTGCTGGGAGTGACTTAGCCCTACCCCTTAGCCTTCAGCAGATCCAGCGCCGACGCCACCTGACCAGACTCCAGTTTGGGCGGGAGCATGTATGCCTTGCGAGAGTGACTTAGGCCGGCACCCACCAGAGCCTCCGCGTATTTAAGGGCCACCTTGCCCGGGTTCAGCACAGGAATCCCCAGCCGCTCTGACGCTGCCTCAGCAACCCCCAGAAAGCCCATACTCATACAGCCGACGATGAGCGTGTCGGCACGATCTTCCGCAATTGCCGCATGCCCATGTTCAACCGTCGCCTCGATCACTCGGTCGCGATCCTCGTGGAGTTGCAGGACCGGTATGCCGATAGCCCTAACACTGGCGAGTTTCTCACCGACACCAGTGTTCCAGATCTGCCGCTCAGTGAATGCAACCACGCTTTCGGTGATCGTGATGACCGAGAAGCGGTGTCCAAGCGAAGCGGCTACCAATGCCGTTGCTTCACCCGGCCCAACTATCGGTTTCGAGATCAGCTCGCGAAAGGCGTCTAGGCCCGGGTCTCCATAACAGCCGAGCACGAATGCGTCCCATCCGTCCTGCTCCAGCTCCAACGCCTTTTCGACCGTGGCTGGAATCGACAGGTATTCCTCGTACATGCTTTCGATCGACGCGGGGCCGGATGGCACGTCCTCCACACCAACCTCAGTTCCCGGCGCAGCGTACTCCACAAGCAAACCTCTCCTACGATCCATCTCAGCCCTGCCGTCATCTGTTCGCCCCATCGGGCCGGGAATCAGGTACGAGATTCTCATCTACTTCTCCTGTGCGCGGGATTGCAGGTACTCAAGATACGGCAGCGGTCACACGCAAAGGAGCCTCACCCCTCGCGAGAATCCCAACACAGCGCTATTCGATCTTTGCCCGATAATCCAACGTATCGACACCAAGCGGACTCGCGCCTACGGAGGTGTAGGTGAGCATCGGCGGAATCGACCTCTTCATCGTAGTCGCATATCTGATCGCCATCCCGATCTTTGGCGTCTACTTCCGCAAATACGTGAAGACCGAAGAGTGCTACTTTCTCTCGGGTAAGATGCTGCCGTGGTGGGTAATCAGCATGTCGATCATCGGCACGATCATCGGCGCCTACGATTACATGGGTGCCGCCAGCGGTGCGTATCGGTTCGGCATCGCTCAGGCGAACTACGAGTGGATCGCGCCGTTCGCGTCATCCAAGCCTTGCTCTGGGGCTCGTTCCTCGCGTGCGTGCTCGGCGTGTTTTTCTGGGCCGCCGGACTGATGTTGAATGAGTACCTCGGTATTCCGATCTGGGTCAGCATGCTGCTAGAGCACGGTCTGCGAAACAAAACCACGACAACGGTAAACGAAATCGCTACTGCCGAACAAATGCTGTACCCGTTTTGGGTGGGCTACATCCGTAAGGGAGACACTTATGACTTCAAAGCGTTGGACGCCGTCTCCGGCGAGGTCCAGGGCGTCAGGATGCGCAAGGTGTTCTCAAGAGCGTTTCGGCAACTTCAGAACCGCTGACCCAAGCGCCCTAGGCGAGTTTCCGTATCAGCCTCGTAATGTCGACCATATGGTAGTCATCGTGCGTTGCTTCGAAGAGCATCATGTCGCAAACGCGCATCGGCTTGTTCAGGCGTGGGTGAAAAGCGACCCGAGCAAAGCCGAAAGCGTCCAGCTCGTCTAGACGCGACACCAGCTTTCCGCGTTCTTCTCGAAGGCCGATGAGTATGGCATTGATATCAGCCTCATTGTGATTGGCTTCAAATGTCTTTCGGCCAGTCATCTCAGCCGGACGGAGTTCGGGCAACCCGTTGTCATAGTCGTCCAGCCGTCCGAGAAACAACTCCTCCACATCCATCAGGTGCCCGACGTGCTCCTGAACAGACCATGTGTCGCCGTCTCGATGTTTGAGCAGCTCCTCGGGAAGTGCTTCCACACGTTCAGACAATCGTGCAGGAGCACCCCTCAGTCGCTCCGACAACTCCGGGGCGAGGGCCGCCGGGAAATCGAAGTCAAACTTCCGATCTACCCACATTATCCTGTCGATCATCAGAGTAAGCTCCCTGTGCTCTTCACACCGCGCTCGACGACATGTGACGTTTGGTGAACCATAGAGTCCCGAGGCTGAAGAAGATCACGCTCAGCAGCGATATTGCCACCAGCTCGTAGGCCACGTCGTTCAGCCCCGCAGAGTGGTTCAGAATGCTGTCGAACGCGGATATCGAGTGCGTTGTCGGCAATATGTCGTTCACGTTCACCGACCTTCCAGCAATCTCGAACAGAGGGATATCGGGAAGCGGGAACATTCCACCTGAGAAGAACATCAGAATAAAGAACGGGAAGGACCCGATGGTCATCAGATCAAAGATGGTTTTGAGCCACGCGGCCACCAACACACTGATGCCGACAACTGCGACGCTGGACAGAGCGCTCACCAGTATCAGCGCTGTGAAGGAGGCAGTCATTTCGTAACCGATTGCCAAGGCCGTGATCAGGGTCAACGCAACGGCGCACGCGCCAAGAACGACTTGTACAGCCGTAATCGAGAGCAACCACTCGAAAGTGGTCATGTTGGAGATCCGCAATCGAACGAGCGTGCCTTTGTCCTTCTCCTTTATGATCGACGCCGCGGCTGTGAACATCAGCATGATGACAGCGAGCGCGAGCAAACCAGGCACATAGAGGTCGAACTCACTCAGCGATTCCTCCGCACCGATAGTCTGCATGCTCACCTCGACCGGCCCTCCCACTTCTGCAACTTCTGCGGCGTAGGTGTAGGTGATCGCGTCGCTCCAGGCGGCGGCCATCAGATACCTGGGATTCGCGGGGTCCCCATACGTGGTCACGATCGCGGCCGGAGGCTCACTCCCCTGGCTGTACGCTTCCAGCGTGCTGGTGAACTGTCCCGGCACAACCACCACGCGATCCACTGAACCGGCACTCAGTCTGGCGAGCGCCGTTGCGGAATCAGCTTCCTCGAACACTTGCAGGACCTGTCCGGCATCAGAGCGTGCCGCAAGCCCGATCGCAGCGATCAAATCCCTGCCCCTGTTGAGCGGGGAGCCGGCATCAGTGACCAGCCCCTCATCTCCGTTCACGAGCGCCAATCGGTAAGGAGACTCTGAGGCCGACTCGAAGTAGAAATGCATCAGAACGGTGAAGAAGGGCGCAAACGTGAGCGTAAGAATCAGAACCTTCCAATCCCGCAAGTTCTCGAGTGTCGTCTTGCGGATCAGGCTGGTCAGTCTCACTCGCGCAGCCCTCTACCTGTCAAAGCTATGAACACGTCTTCCAGCGTCTTCTTCCTGATCGACACGTCCTCTACTTCCAAGCCGTTGTTCCGGAGTTCGCTAAAAACAGTCGGAAGGGTGTCCATGGTATCTGAGGCAACCAAACGTAGCATTCCGTCCTGACAGATCATGTTGCGAAGACTCTCCGGTAGATCACCCAGCAACTGATCCAACTTCTTCTCCTGCCCGTTCGAGAGCCGAATCCCGAGTACGTCGCCTGCGCCAATCCGGTTCTTGAGGCCAAAAGGTGTGTCGAGTTCCAGCAGACACCCGTGATCGATGATCGCGATACGATCGGACAGCCGGTCCGCTTCGTCCATGTCGTGCGTGGTGAGAACCACGGTCGTTTCAGTGCGAAGAGATTTGACGTAGTCTCTGACGAGTACGCGGCTCTGTGGATCCAGGCCGGCTTGTGGTTCATCGAGTATCAGGATCCGCGGCTCGTGAACCAATGCGAGGGCCATGTTCAGCCGACGCTTCATGCCGCCGGAAAGGGTGGCCGCAAGTCTGTTTCGTTCGTTTTTCAATCCGAGCAGGTCTAGTAGTTCGTCCGCTCTTCTCCATGCGGAATGCCGATCGATGTCGTATTGGCGCCCCACGAACTCGAGCTGCTCCATGCAGGTCAGCGATTCCCAGATGACCAGGTCCTGCGGGCACAACCCTATCATCTGCTTGCAGGTGCGATAGTCGTCTTCGAGTGACCGACCGTCAACAACCACGTCGCCCGCATCACTCCGTAGTAGACCGCAGATCATATGAATGGTGGTCGTTTTTCCCGCGCCGTTCGGGCCAAGAAGGCCGAGTATCTCCCCCCGTCGCACGTCCAGCGAAAGGTCCTTGACCGCGACCAGATCACCGTACGACTTACTGAGTCCCCTGAGACTCAGAATGATGTCTGCATCGGTTGCCTGCATCACGACTCCGCTGGCATCGATTCGTCTGATTCGGCCTGGCTGGGTGTGGCCGTGCCGCCACGGTCGAACGCCGTCAGTCCGCCTAGTGCACCCAGGCCCATCGTCTCCACCGCAGTTGAGGGCACAATGATCATCGACCCCTTCTGTTTCAGTCCTTCGAAGACCATGTTCATGGCCCGCAGATGCAGCGCCACAGGGTTGTCCTGATAGTGGTCGGACGCCTTCGCAAATTTCTCAGCGATCTCGGCCTCTGCTGTGCCGAGGATGATACGACTCTGGCGCTCCCGCTCTGCCTGTGCCTGCCGGGACATTGCGTCTTCGAGCCCCTTGGGGATGACGATGTCGCGAATCTCTACGGCCTGTGTCGTGATTCCCCAAGCGGCCGTCTTGTCTTCGAGTACCCTTTGGATTTCGTGACCGAGCCGTTCTCGCTCAGACAAAAGCACAGCGAGATCGTTCATGCCGATTGCGTTTCGAAGCGCGGTCTGCGCCGAAAGCACCACCGCTTCGGCGAAGTCTTCCACCTCCAACACAGCTTTCTGGGCATCCCACACCATCCAGAACGCAATTGCGTCCACGTTGACCGGCACTGTGTCGGACGTGAGTGTAGTCTCCGCACTGAAGTCGGTGACTCTCACGCGCTGATCAACGAATTGGGTCACCTTGTCGATCACCGGGAATACGACAAACAACCCAGACTTGCGGAGTCCACGGAACTTGCCGAACCGGAGTAGCACGGCCTTTTCCCACTGGTATGCGATCTGAATAGAAGGAGCCACGATCGTGGCAACGACCGCCGCGACGATCAGGATCTCACTGTCGGGACGCAGATGCCAAAAAGCCGAAAGAGCGTCGCCGGCGCCAAGAATTACCACCGTTTCCCAGAACGGGAACACGCTCAGGATCACCGCCAGGGCGATGGCCGAACAGATGGCAAACAGCACAGCCTCTACGGTGACGGCGTGAATGTTCAGATGGACTATGAGACCCGCAACGAAGAGTAGCACCAGCAGGAATACGTTTAGCGGGCCGAAGCGGAAATCCCCGCGCCGCAGTATGGCTATATTCTTGTGCAGCCTTCGCTGACTGCTGGGGCTTCCTTCGCGTCCTCCATGCAAGGATATCATGATCTTATCTCCTCTCTGCGACGCAGGCCCTCGAGCACATCGTTGAGGGAAAATCCATAGCCCGTGGCTCGTGCCAGCAGTTCAGTGAGTATCTGGTCCAACATCCGCTTTCTTTCGAGTTCATCAACTTCGGGCTTCTCTTGGCCCACAAAAGTCCCCGACCCTTGATGCGTCTCGAGCACTCCGCCTATTTCCAACTCGCGGTAGGCGCGGATGACTGTATTGGGGTTGATCGAAAGATCGACGGCCAGTTGCCGGACCGTCGGGAGTTGATCGCCCGGCTGCAGATCTCCCCGAGCAATCGCAAACTTCACCTGCTCGATAATCTGCCGGTAGAAAGGCACTCCACTTTTAAAGTCGATGCTCATGACCACTTTTCGCGCTTCTCTCTGCAGAATAGTGAGCTATACATCTAGTGTTCTAGTGTTATAGTACAATCTAGAGCCGAAATGTCAAGGGGGGTGTGAGTCGTGAGCAGTGACCATTCTCTTTCAGCGTCGCATTCTTGCGTCCATTCACCCAGACACCGCGCGCAGTTAAGATTCCTTGGCTGGTGTCTGGAAACAGTTCTGACGGGATGCCGTAGCGTAGTCGTGCCGAGACTCATTCGGAGGTGAGCCACAATCTCCG
>JBDGYW010000328.1:0-7021 GCA_039588935.1 Gemmatimonadota bacterium
GATTCCGGAACCGACGGCGGCTTCGTGGCCCGCTTGAGGCGCGTGTCATGAAATTCCGACGTCATGGTACTCGGGGTTTTGGTGGGGGAGATGTCGTCGAGTGGCTCCGAGGGTTACCCAGCCGAGTGGGCGTCTCCAAGTTGAGCCAGAGCGTAGCCACCCTGATCGGTCCGAAGGGCGGAAAACGCCGATCCCGCTTCGTGGTGGGCGTCACCCTGATCGCCACGTTCCTGGTGGGGTACATTGTCGCAGCTACAGTGCTTTTTCCAGCACCGATCTTCCCGCGCTCACAGGATGTACCGCGACTACTCGGCATGTCGCTGACTGAAGCGAGCGAAGCGCTCGACAGAATCGGCCTAGCCGTTGCCGATACCGTAAGAGTGAGTCACCCTGAAACCGAACAGGGCCGTGTCGTGTGGCAGGACCCGCCTCCCGCAGTGGCTGTCCCCGAAGGCGCTCGGGTTACGCTCTCCGTGAGCCGTGGACCTCGCCCGGTCCAGGTACCGGATGTGATGGGGTATGAGCGGGAGGTCGCGATCCTTCTCATAGAAGCCGCGGGTCTCACGGTGGCAGGCGTCGATACCATACTTGCCCCGGCGGAGCGGGGTGTTGTGGTCAGCTCCAGCCCACCGGCCGGCCGGAGCCTCAATCCGGGATCCGGAGTCGGTCTCTTCGTGAGCGTCGGCACAGCAACCATCCGAATCCCAAACGTGATAGGGTTGACGGTGGAAGAGGCCACGCAACTGCTCGAAGACGCGGGGCTGGCGCTTGGTACAACCCAAAGGAGAACCACCAACAACTACGAGCCCGACCTGATATTCGAGCAGGCCCCGGCCGAAGGAACGTTGAGTGCATCGGGGGCAGCGGTGAATGTCACCGTGGCGCGAGGAGGACGATTGTGAGTCAGAACGTTTGCATCGCACCCAGCGTACTGAGTGTGGATTTCGCGAAGCTGGCGGACGAGGTTGCGGCTGTTGAGGCAGGCGGCGCGGATTGGATCCACGTCGACGTCATGGATGGTCACTTCGTCCCGAACTTGACATACGGCGCAGACATCGTCGCCGCCCTGCGCCGAATAACCGAACTCCCGTTGGACGTGCATTTGATGGTCGAGCGTCCGGAGTGGTACATCGCGCCATTTGCCGATGCCGGAGCGGCGTTGTTCACGTTCCACCCCGAAGCAACGAACCACGTGCAACGGCAACTCGAGCAGGTTCGGGCGTGTGGTATGCGCGCCGGCCTCGCGCTGAATCCGGGTACACCGCTGAGCTACGTCGACGAGGTAATCGATGATCTCGACATGCTGCTTCTCATGACAGTTAACCCCGGATTTGCCGCTCAGCGGTACATACCTGCAGCGACGAAGAAGATCGCCCGCGCCCGAAGCCTCCTCGACAACGCAGGGAGTGCGGCCCGGCTCGAGCTTGACGGCGGTATCAACCGCGAAACGATCAATACGGCATTCCAAGCTGGTGCGGACACGTTTGTCGCAGGCTCAGCAATATTCAAGACCGAAAGCCCAGGCCGTGCCGTGCAAGAATTGAGGGAGGCTTGCGTCAACGCTTCATGATGAGCGCCAAGGTTGTGAACCGGTGAGAGGGCTTACCTTTGACGTGCTGAGCGATCAACGCGGCATCATAACGACCGACTACCAGGCTACAGGATGGCCTGAGAGTTTTATCATCGACAGGGATGGAGTGATCGTTAGAAAGATCTGGGGTCCCGCAGAGTGGGCCGACCCGAACAAGATTGCCGTTTTCCGACGTCTTCTTCGGTTCCCCGAAACTGACGGTGAGGGTTGATGGCGCACCCAACGCTCAGCGTGTCGATCATCCGCAAACTCGGAAGCCTGGCTCTGGCCAACTGGCCCATCAAACTGACGGCGCTGGCGTTGGCGGTTGTGCTGTGGGCAGTCATGACCGCTGAGGAGACCACCACACGAGCGGTGCCGGTCACGTTGGTAGTCCAGCCGCCGGAGGGCCGCGCCGTGATCGGAGAACTGCCAGCTGTGCGGGCTCGATACCGCGGGATCCCTCGAGAACTCGATAAGCTCTCGCCAAGTCCGCCGGTGATCCGTAAGGAAGTACCGGCCACGACGGGCACGACACGAGTTCTACAACTCTCGCCTGATGACCTCGAAGACGTAGACGACGCTGATGTGATGGCACTCGAAGTCTTGCCGGGCTCAATCATGGTGGTCCTGGACGACATTCTCCGTAAGCCGGTACCAGTCCGATCGCGCGTCGAATTTCGCCCGGACTCCGGTTACGAGGTGTTCGGTGACGTGCGGATTACACCCAGCACCGTGACTCTGCAAGGGCCCGAAGCGTTGGTGACACCCATTCGGGCTGCATCGACAATGATGCTCCGTCCGAGCGGGCTCACCGGGCCCGCCGAGTATGTCGTTCAGATCGACACAGCCGGGTATGGTATCGTGACGGTCATTCCACCGTTGGTGAGGGTGACGGCCGACATCGGCGAAGTGTCCACTCAGGTGCTCATGGGAGTGACGGTCAATGTCGAAGCACCGTGGGAAAGCGTGACATCCGCAGTCTCGGTAACCGTTCGAGGACCCGCTGCGCGCATTAGAAGGTTCACACGTGACAGCGTCAGGGTCGTTGCCCGCCCAAGTGGAGCCATGGATGAAGAACTGGTTGCGCTCGATGTAGTACCGCCTGCGGGCGTAACCGGAATTGCCACCCCTGACAGCGTAGTAGTCCGGAGACAACCAGGTGGCTGATGTCGTACTCGGCATCGAGACATCATGTGATGAAACATCGGCGGCCGTGCTCCTACGCCAGCCGAACGGAGCGGGGCCAGAGCTGGCTAGCCTCGTCATACTCTCCCAGGATGTCCACAAGATCTACGGTGGTGTTGTTCCCGAGCTGGCCAGCCGTGCACACCTGACGGCAATCGATCCGGTTGTCGGACAAGCCCTCGAAGATGCCCGTGTTTCCATCGGCGATGTCGAGGCGATAGCAGTGACAACCGGCCCCGGCTTGGTGGGATCATTGATGGTCGGAGTCTGTTACGCCAAAGCTCTGGCAGCCATGGGGAAACGCACTCTCATCGGCGTGCATCACCTCGAGGGTCACGTCTTCGCCAGCCTGCTCGAAGATCCCACGGTGCAACCACCATTCGTTGCGCTGATCGTTTCCGGTGGACACACGCTGCTGCTAGACGTGAGCGAGTGGGGCCGCTACAGCCTGCTCGGGGAGACGCGTGATGATGCGGCAGGTGAAGCATTCGACAAAGTCGCGAGTATGTTGGGGCTCGGATATCCCGGTGGGCCCGAAATAGAGCGCCTGGCGAAGGAAGGCGTGGACCGATTCGAGTTTCCGAGGCCTATGATTGGTGCCGGGCTTGATTTCTCGTTCAGCGGATTGAAGACCGCTGTTCTGTATGCGGTCAAGGCCTCCGACAACCTGGAAGCCGACCGCGTAGATCTCGCAGCTTCCTTCCAAGCAGCGGTGTTCGACGTGCTCTTTGCCAAGGCCAACGCCGCTCTGGCAGCCACCGGATACTCGACGTTGGTGATCGGCGGCGGCGTGGCATGCAGCAAGTCACTGGCTGCGGCCGCGGTTGATTCGCTTGGCGGTTCGGTTCGTGTCGCGGTGGCGTCGCCACGCCTAAACGCCGACAACGCCGCGATGATAGCGCGTGCCGGTTGGTTTCATCTAGATTTGGGGCGGTCGAGCGACCTTTACCTAGATGCCGACGCCCGCATGCCGTGGCCCGGGTTGGTTCGCACGTCCGTGAAATCGGGTACAAGGAGAATCGTTGGATGACGGTATATCCATTGGTGTTCAACATTGGCCCCTTGGAGGTAACCGGCTTTGGCATAATGATGATGCTCGGTTTCTTCACGGCCGGCTGGGTGATCCAGAAAGCACTCATCGCCAAAGAAATGAACGACGCCTACGCCGAGTACATCATAATTGCGGGGGTGGTAGGCGGAATCTTGGGTGCCAAGCTCTGGTACGTGGCCCTCCATCCCGACGCTGGTGCCCTGTTTGATCGTGGTGGGCTCGTGTGGTACGGAGGCTTTTTAGGGGGAACGGCGGCAATCTTTCTAAACGGCTGGCGATTGCACGTGCCCACGCGGCTCACAATGGAGCTTGCGGCTCCAGCAGTTGCAGTGGGACACGCTATCGGCAGAGTGGGCTGTTTCGTGGTTCAGGACGACTACGGCGTGCCTACGTCACTCCCTTGGGGTTTGCGTTTCCCGGAAGGAGTTCCTCCTTCGACGGCAGGGAACCTCAGAGCGTGGGGCATAGATATCCCGCTGGACCTCCCCCCCTACGAAGTGCTCGCGGTGCATCCGACTCAACTCTACGAAGTTGCCGCGATGCTGTTCGTGTTTTGGATGTTGTGGCGACTGCGGGATCACGCGCACGGCATGGGATGGTTGGCGGCAGTGTACCTGATGGCTGTGGGCGTTGAGCGGTTTCTGGTGGAGTTTATCCGCGCAAAAGACGACCGCATGCTGGACATCTTCACGATCGCTCAGTTAGCGAGCATCATCTTACTGACTGTTGGTGCGTTGCTGGCTGTCCGTTGGCGGAAGAAGGACGACTTCGAAATCCCCGACAAGGCTACCGTGCTCCAGAAACCGGCGCCGAGTCCGTCTTCAGGCTAGCCCCTGTTGCACTACCTGCAGCATCTCTGAGGCGGACTGCCAGCGGTCTTCCGGCGCCTTCTTCAGCGCTTTGCTCACGGCCTCGGCAAGAGCCTCAGGTGTGTCCGCACGCAGTTCGGCAATGTTCTTTGGCACAGCGTGCCGGTGCATGCTGAGCACTATTTCCTCACGAGAGGCGAGGAACGGCGGGCGCCCCGCGAGACACTCGTACAACACACATCCCAACGAATAAACATCGCTGCGGTGATCGATGTCATTGGCACCGAGCACCTGTTCCGGACTCATGTAAGTGGACGTCCCAACCGCGAACCCGGAACGTGTGAGTCGATCCTGGCCTGACGACGCGATGGCGCGGGCGATCCCGAAGTCCACGAGGATCGGCCCATCAGATGAGAGAACGATATTCTCAGGCTTCACGTCACGATGCACAATCTCCTGGCCGTGCGCGTATTCGAGTGCGATAAGCAAATCAGCAGCGATGCGCTGAGTGTCGCTGATCGATGCCTTCCCCACATTCGTGAGGTGCTCTCGTAGCGTGGGGCCTTCGACATAGGGCATCACGTAGTACACGAGCCAGTCTGTCTCGCCGTAGTCGATCAACTTCGAAATCTTCGGATGCTCGATGTTGGAGAGCAGCGATATCTCGCGGAGGAATCTGTCGGCGGTAACACTAACCGCCAGTTCCGGATGCAGAACCTTGAGCGCTACGGGCGTGCCAGCGGCGTCCTTTGCGAGGAACACGCGCGCCGCACCACCTCGGGCAATCTGGCGCTGGATGGAGTACTTACCCTCGAGGGCGTTTTGAACGACCGGCAAGAGATCTCTGGGAATGCGGTAACTCCGGTTTCGAGACGGTTAATAAGTGGCGGGCCAGTCGGGATGGCGCAAGGGCACGGCGGCTGAGGTGCGGGGATGCAGGGGTGCGGGAGAGATGGGAGGAGTGCATGGACGGAATGGGCGGAGTTTCAAGCGAAGCTGCTTCCCCTTGCCCGATTCCCGTTGCGCGCTGCGCATTGTTCCAGCCCACGACTCACTCCTCGCGCCTCGCCGACCACCTAAAGACGCCCTCCGGATCAGCAACGCGCATCTGAAACGCCCAGCCGCCGTCGAGGTCGGCGATCTTGAGCAGAACGCGGTTCCAACCCTCCTGGAGCGCCACTGAGACTTCAAGTTCGTCTGGTCGGGAGATGTGGCGGCCTTGCCGTTCAGAGATCCGCTCACCGTTCACCCATAGCACGTGTGCATCGTCTGCGCCGAACAGGATAGTCGCGTCACGAGCATCGGGCGAGTACAGAAATGCCTGCGCATAGGCTGCGACCCAATCGTTTGGCCTGAAGCGGGGATTCAACCGTACCTGTCCATCGGGACTGACGGTTGCTCGACTCCAGCGCGCTTCGCCGCCAAGCGGGGTCGCATACGTAGCGGTCAGAGACGGATCAAGTTCCGGCCCGTAGACACTGTCCACAGCCAGACTGGTTTCGGTGCCTAGCAGGCGGGGGTTCTGGAACGGTCCGGCAACATTCCAATCAGCGGCCCATTCACGTACCGGCTGCACATCGACTGCCGCCGGGAGGTGGGCGACGGAATCCCCCGAGATCTCAATGGTGACCCAGTCGTCGCTGGCGACCACGCCGAGAGCCACGGGTTCCAGTATTGTATTCAACTCCGGATTTTCGAGATCTGCACGGTATGTCCGCCTGTCAGCTAGCCGGTAGCTTGCCGTGCCGAAGTCAGGCCCGCCCATCGGGTACAGAATCACCTCGTAGCGATCGGGCCTCGGGACCGGCACATTCACACCGATGCTCACGGAATTTATCGCCGGCGCAATCAAACCATCCGCCATTACAGCACCAGGGGGGATCTTCACTCCCAGAACACGGCGTTCGTTTGGTGGGGGCAGAGGGGGGAACCGCGAATGCGGCTCTGACTGATACCAGTACGCCATCGTGGCGTAGTCTGCCACCTCGGCATTGTCATGGCCATGTTCAAGCGTGATCCGAATCGAGTCCTGGAACACGACCGGATCAGGTATGTGCCAACGGTGTGCCGCAATGCGGCCGCGCTCCTCGTCTTTCACCACCAACCCGTTGTACGGAGCGGCAAACGTACCGTGCTGGAAGTACCAGCCGCTATTGAAGTAGTCTTCAGTGCCGGTGCCCTGGCCGCGGAATTCACCGTCAACGAGGAAGGCCTCATCACCTTCGAGGAAGACGAGTTCGTCGAGGTAACTCTCGGCGTTGAGTGACAGGCCAACAAAGCGGCCGCTTCCAACGGCATCCAGAACCAAGTGCGGTTCGAGTTCGTCCGTGCGTATGTCGCGGTTCCACCAGGCGTGGAACGTCGGCACATCATGCGGCAAGCGATCGACCTCCGACAGGCCTA
>JBDGYW010000329.1:0-6999 GCA_039588935.1 Gemmatimonadota bacterium
TCGATCTCCGGATCATCCCACCAGGTGAGATAACCGGCTGTCCGGTGTCAGGCTACTCATGAGAGCCGAGACAGCGACGGAAGCAATCGATGAGTGCCGGGGCCATGAACAACATACAAGAAAGCACTCTTCATACAGGCAGGTACAACGGTTCTCAATGTGAGTTCGCGACAGGGTTCAGGGCGATTCGAAACCGGGCCACCGCTCCTCGCGTTGGATTCAGTGGCATCTGGGCAAATAGAGAGAGCGGCCAAGATCGGAACGCCGACAGGAGGATTAGTCATGGGATGGGCCGACACGATCCGACACCACGCGCTCCCGCTGCGCGACTGGATCCACGAGCACCAATGGCTCGTGCGCTCGAGCTTGGGCCTGATGATCGTGATACTGACTGTTGCAATCGCGAGACCGACGGTATCGATGGTTCGGGACGCGATCGCTGAACACACCGAGCCATTGGCCAAGGGGACTGAGGCGATCTCCACCGCCGCGCTGCCGCGCGAATGGCGCTGGTCGATCGACCCGATCACCTTCGATCACATGTATCGTCAGAGCGTACCGCACGCGGTGAACGATTACGTCCGGGACGTGCGCCGCGAGTATTACAGCTCGTCGTCGGAGTAGACGGTGAGCGCGCGCCGAGTTTGTGCCTGGTGTGGCAAGTTCGAAAGCGGAATGGCGGGAGCCCAACTCGAGATCACGCACAGCATGTGCGCGACGTGTGTACAAGAGAGGACAGACTGCGATCTGCCCGTGCCCAAAACGCCGAGGCAGTACGCTGGGCAGATCGCGCCCGCGCCAGATTCCGGCGCTTCCGGCGGGGGACGAGGAATCCAACGGGGCTCGGGAAGCCGTGTTCGCCGATCTGATCCGCAGGGGTTTCGATCCCGCGACAATCCAGCTCGGCATCATGGGACGGGCTCCCGGGCGGTTCAGCACGAGGTGGAAGCCGATGTATCCGGATGCCGTGAAGTGCCTCCAGCGGGGCTTTCAGGCGGTCACGGCCTACCTGGCCTTCCGGCAGCTCGAGTGGATGCACCTGCGCACGACGAATCTGATCGAGCAGCTCCACGAGGAGTTCAAGCGCAGAACGAAGCCGATGGAGATCGTGGCGGGCGAGGCATCCGTCTACCGGATCCTGGCCTTCGTCGCGATGAAGATGGAGATGTCTTGGAGAAACGCCCCGTCCGGAACTCAGGCTTTCGAAAGCTCAAGTCCTTTGCCGGATATTTCACGCGCGAAAGTTGACGGCACCGTGTTCGCCGACATCATCCGGCTCGTGAGCGCGGGTGGTGTCCCACCCGGCGGGATGGATGGACGGCTCCTACCTGTTGGGTGTGGACTGCTCTCACCTGTTAAGGGAAGGCGGACCCACCACGGGGGAAGTGCCCCGGGAGCGTAATTCTCATGCTTCCGGGGCCTTCTCACCGGCCACAATCGAGGCCCTGACCGCCGCCTGCGCTGAGTCCACGGCTCCGGCGTGAAGCACAGCCGCCGCCTCGCCAGCCTCAACCCCAGGGGACGGATCACCATCTGCAAATTCCCGCGGGGAGATGAGCGAGCGGAGTGGGTTTTCTACCCAAGTAGGGGAATGGAGAGAATCCAGGTGACGCGACCAGTGAGATATCTCAGCGTGGCCCGACAGGTGTACGATGGAACAAATTGTTCCTTGCGATGCAGTGCGGGAAAGAATACGCGGATGAGGCGTCACACCAAGGAAAGCTCGCTTCCGGCTTGCTATGCGAGCGTGGCCTTGCGAATATCGTCACAAGTGCGTGTTTTTTTCGGCACACATTCGCATAACTTCAACCTCGGCGGTCTCTTCTGACCGCCGCCTAGGGCCCCTATCGGTTTCGTCTCCCGGAACATCGACTCCGGAAGAAACGAGTCGCTGGGATCAGACGGCAGCCAAAAGAGTCAGCCGCAACCTGACCCGCCCAGGCGTTATCGACATCACCTGTGGGAGGTTCCGACGTGGTCAGCAACGACAAGAACACCAAGAGTAACACCAAGAAAGATTGGCTCATCATGCTTTACATGGCGGGCGACAATAACCTCGACCGTGATATGACACACTCACTCCAGCTCCTGTGCGAGGTCGAACACCTCGGAAATGACGCCATCGTGGCGGAGTTCGATTCAAGCCGCCCGAGCTTCCGCACGCAACGTTACGACTTCACGGAGTCCAGAGGCCATCGTCTCGGGGCTTACCTCGCAGACGAGACCAGTGAGACGTCTACGGGTAACCCGGATACGCTCAAGAGGTTCCTGGATTGGGCAGAGGGGCAATATGAGGCGAAGCACCGCATGCTCATCTTGTCCGGCCATGGCAGCGGCACGACCGAAGATTTCCTGCTCCGGGATGAAAACGCGGATGATTTTCTCTCGATACACGAACTCAGAGAGGCCCTCGAGGAATCAGGGTACCGGAAGGACGGGAAGCAACTCGACATCATCGGCATGGATGCCTGCTACATGAGTATGGCGGAAGTCTGTTACGAACTCCGCGATCAAGCGAAGATACTCATCGGTGCCGAGGGACTCGAACCCGAGTTTGGCTGGCCCTACAGCAGATTCTTGAGGCGGGCTCACGAAGAGCGAGAAAACATTAAGCACATCGATAAAACAGCAAGAGCCCTCGAACCCGAGGAAACCGCGATCATACTCGTCAAGGAATTCATCGAGCACTATAAAGCCTACGATATGTCCGTCGACCTCGCTGCGATCAGACTGAACCACATGGACGATCTCAAGAGCCATTTTGGATCACTCGTCACCGCCCTGAAGAATCAGCTGAAGGGTCCTTCGGATGCACGCAACAAATTGATCTCCGCACATTGGCGTGCGCAGACGTATAAATCGCACCAGTACGTGGATCTGAAGGATCTCTGCGATCAGATAAATTATCTTGGTTTCGATGGTGCTGTGAAGGAAATCAGCGATGGCATCCTGACTCGACTGAAGGATGCCGTCATCCAGTCAGGCTGTAGCGGTTTCGCTTACCAGTGGTCGCATGGCTTGTCAGTATATTTCCCCTGGGCACTTGTTTCACCGGATTACGAAACTATGAACTTTGCGCAAGAAACCGGGTGGGACGATTTCATCAAGGATCTCGTGAGAGAAACTCGCAGACAGCCCCGCTATGCTCTAAAGAACGGCAGCCCATCAAACGCCAGAAAAGACCAGCTGTTCCAAGAGTGCGCGAACGCTTGCCTCGCGCGCGCGACGACAGTTCCATTTCTCAAGTTCGGATCTGAAGCCCAGGGCACGGAGGCTGAATTCGAGCGGGAGCGTGCTGAATTCTTGGACCGACTTCACAGCAGAGCAAAGGAAAGATGTCAAAGAATGGCCAACCACCTTGAAGCAGACGGCATGGCAGCTGATGATATTGAGCAGGAATTGAGATCCGAGATTTCCAAGCTCGGCCGATTTACGAGAATTCGACGATATACGCCCATCGGGCCCTACCCTGCAGACAGGGCGACGGCGGTCAAGAATTTCGAGCCGGTGAACGGTGTAGCGTGGTGGCCCATGGAGCCTGATGAACGCATGACACAGGTGCGACCATCGCGAGGCTGACGGGCAATAGCCCCGAGGTTGCGGCGCAGGTGAGTGGCGGTGGGGAGACGTAAAACGAGGCTCGGGCTATTAGTCATCGTAACTGCCGTTGCGTGCGGTCAAGACGCCGATTTCGATAGAAGAACTGCGCAGTCGCGCTATGACGAAGCAGAAACGCTTCGTATGGCCTATGAAAAGGCTGCGGCGCTGAAGGCGATCGACAAATATGTCGAAGCCCGCGATCTCTGGCGCGACCTTGGCGACTACGAGAGCGCAGCAATATCGACAAAGCGCCTCGGCACTGCCTACGAGCAGCTCGGCAACCTGGCTCGAGCGGCGGAAAGCTACGGCGAGGCACTCGTACTCGCACGGCAGTCCAGTGACAAGCTTCTCCAGGCTGAATTGCAGGGCACACTTGGAATGCTCCAAGCGCTGCTGGGCAGTGATGAGGCGGCCTGGAGAGGCGCCGAAACGCATTGTCAGATGGCGCTCACCCTGGCCGAAGAGATTGGTAGCGACACAGAGGTAGCCCGTGGACTGACCTGTTTCGCTGAAGCCAACTATGCGCGCGGGAAGCCAAGCGAAGCCCTGAGCCAGTATGAGCAAGCTGAATCCATCCTGAGGCAGACCGGCGATCGCGGAAGTTTGGCGCAGACCTTACTGCTCTCTGGGTACAGTCGTTCCGATCTAGGCTCGTTCCAGATGGCGGAGGCCAATTACAACGAGGCCCTGGCGATTTCGCAATCGATGGGAGATAAGCGTGGCGCGGCGCTGGCTCTCGTCGCCATCGCTCGCCTGCAACACAGAAAGGCGAAATTCCAGTCTTCCCTGAATCAGTTCTATGCGGCTCAAGCACTGTTCGAGCAGATGGGTGACACCGTCTATGTGGCGAGCAGCTATGGCGGAATTGCGACCGTCTACATGGATTTGGGGCAGTATCGAAATGCGGTGCAATTCTGGGATCTCGCTCTTCGCCTGTTCGAAGAGGCCGAGCTTTACAGCTATGTTCCCGAGGTACTCGACGAACTCGGCATGGCGGAGCTGGCATTGGGCGATCCTGACAGTGCTCTGGCTCACTTCAATCAGGCACTGATTCTCAGCGAGCAATCAGGGAACACTCTTGTTCATGGCCACGCGCTGCGTCACCTCGGCTATGCTCATTACGCCGTCGGCAGACCCAAGGTGGCGCTTCAATATCTAATGCAGCTCCTGGAGCTGGACGAGGCGACTCAGATCCCCCGAGTCAAAGCGTTCGCCCTCAATGATATCGGTTTCGTCTATTCGGCATCGGGTGAACTCGAAAGGGCTACTGACTACTTCGAACGAGCTCTGCGGCTCTGCGAAGTCGCCAGTAATCGTACTGGTGAGGCGCGAGCGCTCTTTGGCTTGGCAAAGGCCCACGACGCGCTGGGAAACCTCGAACTAGCGCGTCACTACCTCGAAACCGCGCTGGAAGCCGCTGATTCACTTCGCGCTGAAGTGGTGCGTCATGACTTGAGAGCTGCATATGTTGCCTCGGTTCACGAATATTATCGCCTACACGTCGACATGCTCATGCGAGCTCACCAGGAGCTTCCCCAGAATGGATTTGACCGAGTAGCCTTCCAGGCCAGCGAGCGGGCGCGCGCTCGATCGCTGCTGGAGAATCTGGCAGCTGCCGGGGTCGACCTGCGTGAAGGCGTGGACGAGCAGCTGATCGCCGAAGAAGAGCGGCTACGCAAATTGCTCAACGAACAGTACCGGAGGCAGGCAGTTCAGAGCGAGGAAAGGGACGGGGCAGATGATCAACTCCCCGACGAAACGCGTGATCTCGAAACGAAATACGAACAAATCAGAGCGAAGATTCATGCCAGCAGCCCGCAGTACGCCGCTCTGACCAGCCCACAGCCGCTGACTCTAGGCGAAGCTCAGTCCCGGATCCTCGATGACGATACAACATTGCTGGAATACTCACTGGGTGAAGAGCGGAGCTATCTGTTCGTCGTCTCTTCTGATGAGTTTTTCGTATACACACTGCCGGATCGCGATGAGATCGAGGATCTCGCCAGGCAGACATACGCTCTCATAACGCGACCACCAGGCAAGCGCAGCGACGCGGAGCGATACTGGAATACCGCGTCGCGCTTGAGTGAGATCATTCTGGGCCCCGCCATGGCTCAGATCAAGGACAAGCGACTCATTGTAGTGGCCGATGGTGCGCTCCGGTATGTACCCTTCGGTGCGTTACCGAAATCGGTAGGGCACGAGGCTCGCCCGGTGCCCATGATCGCAGATCGCGAGATCATCATTCTGCCGTCAGCCTCAGCCCTCGCAGTGCTGCGCAACGAGACGCGCAACAGGCCAAGACCATCCAAGACACTGGCGGTATTTGCAGACCCCGTCTTTTCGGACAGGGATTCTCGACTGGATCCAAGCACACCGGGCTCGACTGTCGCGCGGACCGAAGACGACCGCGGCGGTGATGCACTGTCGAGTAGCCAGGATCTGGCTGAAGGCTCGATCCATTCAGGGACTGCAGGACGCCAACTCGCCTCGATTGAATCGGTACGCGGTAGCGGGGCAGAGCTCGGGCGCTTGCCCCTTACAGCGAATGAGGCCGATCAAATCACCAGAGTCGTGCCCGATGGCGACTTTCTCAAACGAATCGGGTTCGACGCTAGCCGAGAAGCGGCACTCGATCCGGAGTTGAGAAACTACCGAATCATACATTTCGCGACCCATGCAAGATTCAACGAGACCGAGCCGGGACTATCCGGGCTCATCTTCTCTCAGTTGGATGATGAAGCTCGCGCCCGGGACGGATTCGTCCGGCTACACGATATCTACGATCTTCGATTACCCGCCGAACTCGTGGTTCTGAGCGCTTGCGATACCGCCCTCGGCAAAGAAATTGAGGGCGAGGGAATCGTTGGCATCGTCCGGGGATTCATGTACGCCGGCAGTAAACGCGTTGTCGCGAGTTTCTGGCAGGTCGCTGATGCAGCAACGTCCGAACTCATGAATCAGTTTTATGTTGAGATGCTCACCAATGGATTAGTCCCATCGGATGCGCTTCGCAGAGCCCAGCTCTATATCAAGCGTCAACCCAAATGGCACCATCCGTTCTACTGGGCAGCATTTTCACTCCAAGGTGAATGGCGAGCAGAGTGAAATCCTTGGATATTTAGAGTCCTTTTGACTCACAGGCGTTCCATCAATACCGACAGCAACAGCGCCACCTCAACCCAACACAAGCCAACTAAAAAATCAAGGTGTCGACAGTTCGCGGCCAAGCTTCGCTTGGCTGGCGCACGGCCAGCTTCGCTGGCCCGCGATTCTGAGATGGACTGATCGGTGGTGGGGAGCGTATGGCAAGCGGTTCATATGGGTGTAAGCCGTCAGCCCAGTTTGGACCAGTTTTCCGGAGCAGGTCAGCGAATCACGACTCGGGGGTCCGTGATT
>JBDGYW010000330.1:0-6971 GCA_039588935.1 Gemmatimonadota bacterium
CCTGTGCGGCCCCAAATTCTGCTGCCGCTGCTCTGGCCAAAACCAGTGCCGTATCCAAGGCTGCCTCTGATGGAACCAGCACATCAGGTACAACTCCAGTTCCTTCCCAATTGTCGGATGTGACTGGATTGATTGCGCGAGCAGTCGGTATGTAGATCTCGAAGAGATCGTCGATCCGGTAAAGATCCACCGAGTGCGCTCCCCCACCTGTCGAATCGCCAACCAGAGTGGCTCTGCCGTTCACTTTCATGTCATAGGCGAGAGTTTCCGCTGAAGAGAATGATCCTTCGCCCGTGAGAACGAAAAGAGGCACGTCAGTTCGGCGCGTGCCGGCAATCTCAGCGGTGGTCCAGAACTCCGTGAGGAAATTCGTTTCGCGCGAGTAATCGCCAGTTAGCTGCGTGGGGTACTCCAGGAAATAGCTGCAGAAATACTGCAAACTCTCTCCCGCACCGCCGCCATTTTCGCGAACGTCGACTATGATCGCATTCGCGGTGGAAAGGAACAGCATCGCTGCATCGACCATCTCTTTTGACACAGAGAGAGGATAAAACCGCCGTAGGTCCAGCAGGCCTATTTCACCCTCGATCCATTCGAGTCTGAAGTAGCCGAGGTGTTCGCGTTGCCCCAGCAGGAAATAACGGACCGGATGACGCAGATTGCTTTCCGGCTCCTCACCCAGTTCACTCGCCGCAATCGACCTGAAGCTGAAGTGCGAATCTCCTGAAATCTCAATCAGATCGGCCGTCACCTTCTCGGCGAACAAAGTCGGGTCAGTGAAGGAGTCGTACGCGCCAGACGCATACCTGCGCCTGAACTCCGCCGCGTGCTCCTCTGCCCTCTCGGGTAGTACGTACTTGCTCTCGATCAGGCTGTCGATCCGCTCAGTCACCTCTTGCATGTACTCGCGGTCAGTCAAGCTCCGTTGCACCTGAGCTTGCAGCGGAGAGTGGTTGGCACACACGAAACACACCAAGACCACGGAGAAGACAGGGAGCAAAAGGACCATTGGGTTGAACCAACTCTGACTCGGCATCGGTACTCCCCCTATGTCGACAAAGATCTCGCCGAGTTCGTGGTACACACCTTGGAAGGCCTCGTTCCATTCGCAGCAAAGATGGCCTGATTTGAGAAATCCCTCCTGACACTCAGGAGGGATTTCTTCGACGTGAGGCCTCGAATCAACCTGGGTGGGAGTAGTAGATCTTTGCGACGATCTTCCAACCGTCTTCGAACTTGTACAGCGACATGAAGTCGGTGTAGAGATGCGTTTCGCCTCTGTAGACCTCAATTCTTGCGACGGCGGCGTTCCCGGACACCTCTACCGCTGCGAAATCAGCCCGCACCGGCACATCGGGCGGATCGGGGTTCCTCTCCAAGCTCCGTTCAATACCCTCAATCCACTGCTGAATCGAGACCTTGCCGATTTCGTCGTCTCGGAAGGGCAGCATGTTGAAATCATCATGGAATCCGCTTCTGATCTTGTCGACATCCCGCTCGTTGTGGATGCCCTGGATGTACGCGGTTTCGATGACGGTCATTACAGCTTCTTGCTCCACCTCGATTGCCGAGGCTGACTGCGCGGACAAGCTTGCTCCTGCTACGAGCAGGGCCAAGGCCAAAAACAACACGGCTCTCATGGTGCGGCGCTCCTCTTTCACATGTGAGATTCTATTGCGGGGGACTCAACTGCTACATCCACCATTCTCTGCCTCGTCTTGTCGACTACTGGAAGTACGTACACGGAGGATGATTGTTTCGGCGCATCCAGATGTGGGACATCCTTCTTACAACGGTAACGCCTGTGGGCGTGTCTAACACCAATAGGCGCGCACATTCGATGGAACCGGGATCGGGCTGAGGCCTTGAACCAGGCAAAGTCTCGAGGCCACGGTCAGCAGAGGATACACTGGATGACAAGTTTGAAGACGGCACTACGCACACTCACAAAATCACCATTTGTCACCACTGTGGCGGTTCTATCGCTGGCCCTGGGAATCGGGGCAAACACAGCCATATACTCCCTTTTCGACCAGATGCTCATCCGGTCGTTGCCGGTAGTGGAACCAGATCGGTTGGTGAACCTGGCGGCCCCAGGCCCGAAACCGGGATCTCAATCATGCGGCCCCGCCGGAGATTGTGACGCTGTCTTCAGCTACATGATGTTCCGCGACCTGGAACAGGAACAGGGCAGTTTCACAGGCGTCGCGGCCCACCGTAGTTTCGGCGTAAACCTGGCCCATGCCGGTCGGACTACGAATGGCCAGGGTTTACTCGTTTCCGGTTCCTTCTTCCCCGTGCTCGGTACACGACCAGCTCTGGGTAGGATGTTCGGGGCGGCCGACGATCAGACAATCGGCGAACATCCCGTGGTTGTGCTGAGTCATCACTACTGGGCGAATAGCCTCGGCAGTGATCCGTCAGTCTTGAACCAGACCATCATCGTGAACGGTTACTCCATGACCGTCATCGGCGTAGCCGCGCGCGGTTTCAACGGCCCCACCCTGGGAGCACGACCCGATGTGTTCGTGCCCCTGACCATGCGGTCTCAGATGCACAGGAACTGGGACTCTTTTGAGGATCGGCGCAACTATTGGGCTTACCTATTTGCCCGTCTCAAGCCGGGTTTGTCCATCGATCAGGCAAAGTCCCAACTCAACACACTTTACAGCGGCATCATCAATGAGGTCGAGGCGCCACTCCAGGACGGCATGAGCGCAGCGACCATGGAACGGTTCCGCGCCAAGGAGATCGTCGTTGAGGCAGGGGCGCGAGGCCAGAGTTCGATGCACGGCGAAGTGAGTAGACCTCTCACGCTGTTGTTTGCGATCACCGCGGTCGTTCTGCTCATCGCATGCGCGAACATAGCCAACCTGCTGTTGGCACAGGGCGCGAACCGTAGCCAGGAGATGGCCGTGCGCGGGTCTCTCGGCGCTAGCCGTTCAGGGTTGATTTCACAGCTTCTAACCGATTCGTTCGTGCTCGCCGCTCTCGGCGGCGCAGCGAGTCTCATCGTTGCTCACTGGACTCTACAGATCACTGCAACTGTCCTACCTCCCGAAGCGACATCAATGATGGAACTCGGCCTGCACCCTTCGGTTGTGGTGTTTGCCGCGTTGGTGTCCATTGGGACCGGATTCCTGTTCGGCTTGTACCCGGCTCTCCATAGCACACGTCCCGACCTCATGACTTTGGTCAGGGCCGGCACCGGTCAAGCTTCTGGTGCCAGAGCAGCCGCGCGTTTTCGAAGTTCGCTGGTGACAGCCCAGATTGGACTTTCGATGGCTCTGCTCATTGCCGCTGGTTTCTTCGTGAAGAGCCTCGCAAACGTGAGTCGGGTCGACCTCGGCGTGAACGTCGGAAACGTCGTGTCCTTCGGTGTCTCCCCGCAGTTGAACGGGTACGAGCCGGAGGACTCGCAAATCTTCTTCAGACGCCTGGAAGAAGAGCTTTCCGCTATTCCCGGGGTGACCGACGTATCGGCGGCGCTGATTCCAATACTCACGGGAGAAAACTGGGGAACCGACGTGTCGGTCGAGGGTTTCGAGTCGGGACCGGACATCGACGACAACGCCCGCTTCAACATCGTGGGTCCGGGATATTTCAGTACCATGGGCATGCCGTTACTATCTGGCCGAGAGTTTCTAATTTCTGATGCCGCGGGCGCACCGCAGGTCGCCATCGTAAACGAGGCATTCACGAGGAAGTTCGGCCTGGAAGGCCGTGATGCCGTCGGCAGATGGATGTCCAGGAGCGATATGGCAACCGATCTGGATATTCAGATCGTGGGGCTCATCGGTGAGACGAAATACAACGACGTGAAACGGGACTCGCCCCCACTGTTCTTCACACCGTACATGCAAACCTCCTGGCTGGGCAACATGACGTACTATGTCCGGACATCACTCGACCCGCCTCTGGTGATGCAGGCCATCCCCGGAGTCGTGAAGAGTCTCGACGCAAACCTGCCTGTCGAGGACATGAAGACGCTCGAGCAGACTGTGCGCGAAAACGTGGTGCTGGATCGGCTCATCAGCACGCTGTCGGCGGCATTCGCGGTAATCGCGACGGCATTGGCCGCCATCGGGCTCTACGGGGTACTCGCCTACACTGTGGCGTTGCGCACCCGGGAATTCGGACTTCGCATGGCACTCGGTGCCAACAGCGGGATGGTACGCAGCATGGTGCTCTGGCAGGTCGGGCGCATGACGCTCATCGGTGGCAGCCTGGGAATCGCGGCTGGGCTCGGAGCCGGCCGCGCAGCCAGGTCACTCCTGTACGGGCACGAGGGAACAGACCCTTTTGTTATCGCTGCGGTAGCTGTCCTGCTCACGCTCGTAGCATTAGGTGCCGGATACATTCCCGCACGCAGAGCATCGAAGGTCGATCCGATGGGGGCGTTGCGTTACGAGTGACACCGCGGATCTGCGCCGAATCGGGTGGATTGATGCGGATGCTGGCCGCTAACGGTCACGGAAACCGGCGGAAGTCACCAGCCCGCGCATTTGGGGCCGCCGCTCCCATTCTTGTCGCTTGACAGCGGCTTGACTGTGGCGGTGCAGCTTGACCGCCTCAGGGTCGGAGTCGCGCCTCAACTGGATCAGGCAACGCTTGGGGTGAGGCTGGAATTCCAGATTCCACTCCGCCTGGCCCGCCCCCGTACCCCACCGTATTATATCAGTATTCCAACGCATAATCGGTGAACAAACCGCTTCACGGACCGGGTGGCCGTACCCAAGGGGCACCAACCATGAGCCGCACTGCCTTCTTCCGCTTGACGTGTCTTGCCGCCTTCGCTTTGCTGGGCTGCAACAACGAACAAAGAACCAGCGCTGACACGGAGCACGACTCACCGCAACCTCCCAATACGTTGACCGCAGCCGAGGCAGCCGAGGGCTGGAAGCTCCTATTCGATGGACAGTCGTTCGAGGGCTGGCGAGGGCTAGGCCGGGATTCGATTCCCGCTGAACACTGGATCATCGAAGACGGAAACATCCGCAAGGTGGCAAGCGGGAATGTACCCACCGCGCCAGACGGCCAACCACTGGAAGGCGGCGACATCCTCACCGTCGACACCTTCGGCGATTTCGAAATGGTGCTGGAGTGGAAGGTTGGCCCCGGCGCAAACAGCGGCATCAAATACAACGTGTCCGAGGAGATGTCCACCGCGACGCCACCATTGCACGCCGCACTTGGCTTCGAGTACCAGATTCTGGACGACGATCTGCATCCTGACGCAGCCAACGGACCCACCCGAACCGCGGCGGCACTCTATGACCTGAGACAACCGGGTACGGCCAAGCAACTCCGTCCGGTCGGATCCTTCAATGAAGCGCGAGTGGTATTCCGCGGCTCGCACGGAGAGCATTGGCTGAACGGGGCCAAGGTGCTGGAGTTCGACCTGGAAAGTGCAGAATTCTCATCGGCGCTTGCGGCAAGCAAGTACCAACCGATCGTTGACTTCGCTGCCAGACGGAAAGGGCACATCGTGTTGCAGGACCACGGGGACGACGTCTGGTTCCGCAACATCAAGATTCGGGAGATTTCGCCATGACGAACAAGATCGACCGACGAGAGTTTGTGACGCAGGGAGCTGCCACCGGCCTAAGCCTCACCGCGTGGGGTGCCCTGCCTCAGTTTCGCCGATACGCGTCGCCCAGCGACCAGATAAGGGTCGCCGTGATGGGCGTGAACAGCCGCGGATTTGTGCTGGCCCAGAGTTTTGCGAAGGTAGGCGCAGAGGTGGCCTACATCTGCGACGTCGATTCCCGTGCAGTAGATGCGGCAATCGCCGGGGTGAGTGATCCGCGGCAAACTCGCGCACCTGAGGGACAACCATCCAGTACACTCCCGCGAATCCAGGAGCGACGGCCTCAGGGTGTGACCGACTTCCGGGACGCGCTCGATGACAACGAACTGGACGCGTTGGTTATCGCCTCACCCGACCACTGGCATGCTCCCGCAGCGATCCTCGCTCTCAAGGCAGGGAAACATGTGTACATAGAAAAGCCGTGCAGCCACAACGCCCGCGAAGGCGAACTACTCGTCGAGGCGCAACGCCGCTACGGTGGGCTCATGCAGATCGGAAGCCAGCAACGCTCTTCACCGGAGTCGATCTCCGCGATCGGCCAGATCCACGACGGGATCATCGGCCGCCCCTACTACGCCCGCACCTGGTACGCAAACACACGCGGATCTATCGGCCGCGGCAGAGTTGCCCCAGTACCGGATTGGCTCGATTACGAGCTGTGGCAGGGGCCGGCACCGCGCAGGCCCTACCGCGACAACGTGGTGCACTACAACTGGCACTGGTTCTGGCATTGGGGTACCGGCGAGATCAACAACAACGCAGCTCACGAACTCGATGTCGCCCGTTGGGCGCTGCAGGTCGATTACCCGATACGGGTGACTTCGGCGGGCGGCCGCTACCATTTCGACGACGATTGGGAGTGCCCCGACACGCAGGTGGCATCGTACGACTTCGAGAACGGCACGACGATCACCTGGGAGGGCCGCAGCTGCAACGGACGGCCTGTCGAAGGTCGTGGGCGCGGCACGGCGATACATGGCACCGAAGGAACAGTGGTGATCGACCGCTCAGGCTACGTAGTCTACGATAACGACAACAATGAGATCGGGAGCGAGATGCGACCCGAGGCGGAGTCGGCCCTCGACACGAGCGGCGCGGGAGCACTCACAGATATGCATATAGCCAACTTCCTGGCAGCGATCCGCGGCGAAGACACGCTCAACGCTCCGATCGACGACGGGCGAAACAGCATACTGCTCTGTCACCTCGGCAACATTGCGCAGCGCACCGGACGCACAATCCAATGCGATCCGACGACCGGTCGCATCAACAACGATGCCGAAGCACTGTCGCTTTGGTCTCGTGAATACGAACCAGGCTGGGAACCGACCGTGTAGTCATGCCACCATCAGCTTCCGCCGGACGCGGACTCGAAGGAGAC
>JBDGYW010000331.1:0-6971 GCA_039588935.1 Gemmatimonadota bacterium
CGACCCCGCCAGCCCGTGTGTTGGAATGGGACTTCTTGGGCTATTCAACCGTCGCTCGGCTTCAACCCGGCGTGACAATCTCCCAGGCAGAGATTGTGGCTGACCAGATCGCAAGAAGAGCCGCTCTGGAACGTCCGGACACGCGCGCAGGATCCGGCGCGGCGCTGATCCCTCTTCGAACCCATATGGTCGGGGCGAACACGCCACGGACACTCTGGCTTCTCATGGGAAGCGTGGGGTTCGTCCTACTCATCGCATGTGCCAACGTGGCAAATCTTGCTCTGGAGCGTTCCCTCGGCAAGCAGAAAGAGATCTCAGTTCGGGCAGCAATCGGCGCCGGAAGGAGCCGGTCGATCCGGCCACTAGCGTTCGAATGTTTGCTCGTCGCGATGCTGGGCGGCGGCCTAGGTGTGGCGGTGGCCATCTGGGGCACGGGCGCGCTGGCCGCATTGGCTCCGGCGACCCTCGTCGGGATCCGCGACTTGAGCGTCGACCTTGGCCTTCTGGTTTTTGCGCTGGGCGTCTCCTTGGCGACCGGTCTCGGCTTCACATTGGCACCTGCGTCTTTTGCGGCGAAGCTCGACATTCGCCAGGCCCTCACGGAGGGGAGCGCGCGCGCGGGTTTTGGGCCCGCCGGAAGACGAGCGCGAAGCTTTATGAGTGTGATTCAGTTGGCCCTCTCGGTGGTCCTGGTGTTGGGAGCGAGCTTGACGGTTAAGAGCACCGTGGGGCTTCTTCAAACCGACCCCGGCTTTCGGGAGGATGGAGTGCTCTCCATGAAGGTCTTCCTCCCTCACTATACGCCGGGTTCGCCCGAGGACAGGAGAATCGGCCAGAAATACAGGGAGTTCACCGCAGGCCTCGAGGCTCTCCCAGGCGTAGTGTCCGCATCGGCGGTATCGGGTCTGCCGCTTTCTGCCGACGGGTTCTTCAATAACGACCCAGTTTGGGCCGAGGGAGGCTCGGATCCATCAGACGCCGCTAGCCACTTCGCCAACTGGAACATCGTCGGGGTGGATTTTTTCGGCACAATGGGGATCCCACTCTCGCGCGGAAGGACCTTTAATGCAGGCGACCTTCCGACAGGTCCCGGGGTGGCAATCCTCAGCGAGTCGCTTGCGCGGGAGTTGTTTCCAAACCAGGATCCGATCGGCAAGAGAATCCGATCCAGGCCCAGCATCACAGAAAGCCCAATCGAGGTAGTGGGTATAGTGGGGGATGTGCGCTACACCGATATGACCGACGCTGCAAGGAACGTGACCTACGTACCAATGTCTCAAACCTACTGGCGGGAAATGGCGATGGTAGTACGGTTTGACGGAAACCCCGACGGCCGCGCGGAGGAGGTCAGGGAGACGATCTGGGCCGTCGATCCTTCGGCGCCCGTAGTGGAAGTGCGAACCATGGAGCAGCTGACCGCCGAATCCCTGGCAGCACCTCGGTTCGTCACGACACTAGTGGCCCTCTTCGCGGCCCTCGCTCTTCTGCTTGCAGTAGTGGGTGTGTACGGCGTCATCAACGTCTCCCTGAGACAGCGCTACCACGAGTTGGGTGTTCGAAAAGCGCTGGGTGCAGAGGGAGGTCACATTGGCAGGCTCCTAGTAGGACAGGGAGCGAAACTCGCGTTGGTCGGAATCCTCTTCGGCCTCCCCGTCGGTATCGCGCTGACCCGCCTTCTTTCCGGACTCTTGTTCGAGGTGCACCCCAACGATCCAGCCATGCTCATCGGAGTGCCACTCCTGCTCGGACTCTGTGCCGTGGCAGCGTCAGCTATCCCCGCACGAAAGGCCGCGCGCATCAGCCCGTTGGAGGCGCTGCGGATGGAGTGAGAGCGTACAACCGCCCGGAACCGGGGCGGGCGGTGTGGCGGTGCCCGTACGTCTACCGACCCCGAGGTCGTTACTCCGGCTGAGGAAGCGGCACGTCCGAGTTCCATATAACCGACGTCCAGAGCCAAGCGCCGTCTTCCTGGCGACGTGCAACTCCCAAGTACTTGCCGTTTTCCGAGACGGGCTCAGTCATGCCAGGCGGGGTGCCGGTCCAAGTCCAGGTTCCGCGATCGAATGCCATCCCATCCACCCCGTCGATCTCCACTGCTGTGAGCGTGAACTCACTGACCTCGACGCTAAGCCCGAAGAATTCTGCATATGCATCCCTGATGGCAGCATTTCCGACCCTGGCCGGCATGTTGGGTGGCATCTCGACGGCATCCGTTGCATACACAGCGGCTACAGCATCTGCGTCATTGGCCAGGTTGGACTGGGCGTAAGACGTGCCGAGAGCGCGGATAGCCGCGACGTCGTCTTCGGACAGGGGAATAGCGGCAGGCTGGCACGCGGCCAGAACGGCCAGGGCGAGTACTGCAAGAACGGGACGGCGCATGGCGTTCTCCTTGGGAGGGGATCATGTCGCGGAGAATTTACGGGCGGGATCGGGGGGAGGTAAGAGGTGGGGCGCGGCGGTAGGTGCTGCGGATTCATTTTCCGATCTTCCATCTGCGGGCACGGCGGCACCGGACACCTCCACTTCGGCGAGCAGGAGGAGGAAGACCAGCACATGCTTCACATCTATGAGGAGAAGTGGAACCGTGACCACGATCGTGAGTAGGACTGACTACGGGTTACCTCTGTTTGTTACTATTCACTTTCCACATACATCTCTCTTGGCTTGGACGAACATGAAGACAACAACCATCACAGCACTGCTGCTGCTCACGGCAACACCGCTGGTCGCCCAAGACTTTCACCGTTGGCGAGTTTTGGTTCAGCAAAAGAATGGCTGGACATTTCTAGAGGATGCACAGAACGGAACAACGATGGTCGACCGTCAGATGACATTGATCGACGCAGCGCAGGAGTTGTACAGCACTCGCAAAATACAGGTACTTGAGACGACAGATTCAAGAGGTGCCGATATCATCTACTTCGACATGCAGGTGTCTTGTCTACACAAGACCTACATGATCACCGAGGCTCGAGGTTACGATGTCTTGGATAGACATGTCTACACCGAGGACGATCTAAGACGTGTGGGATTCAGGCCGATTCCAGAGCTGGAACATGAATGGTTCTGCAACCTGATAGCGGGTGAACCGTAACGATCACACACGTAGGAGCGGCAGCGCGGGCGTTGACAGAAATCCTAGCAGGCAAGAGCTCTGAATGAGAGTTCGAGGTTTGGTCCTCAAGGTGCTCCTGGTTGGAGCGATAGGTTCACACCAGGAAGATATGTGCAGTTGTACCTGCGTTCGCGAATAACGTTGCTCATTGTTCAACAGAGAGTTCCAGTTATTGTCGCATAGTATCTCCCCTCTCTCAACCGGTACGGCTGCACTTCACCTTCAACGGATCGCACTTTCGCCGCGAGATTTCACTTGGCTTGACAGTTACGCGGTCGCCCGTCCAACCGACCGTCATTCTTTCCTCAGGGCCTCCATCGGGTGGATTCCCGATGCTCTCAGCGCCGGGCCCAGGCTGGAAACGAGAACCACGAAGAGCAGCAAGACTCCGGCGGAAAGGTAGGAGACGGGATCGACCGGGCTCAGGCCCAGAAGCATGGAGCGCATTGCCGCGGCCGTTCCGGCTGCCAAGAGGCCCCCAACCAACAGCCCGCGCCCAACCAAACGAAGGGCGTCCCCGAAAACGCCACGGATCACCCCACCACGGGTGGCCCCCATTGCAATTCGGAGGCCGATCTCCTTGGTGCGATTGGTCACTGCAAGGGCCACGACCCCGTAGACACCCATCGCAGATAGAAGAAGGACCAACAAGCCGATACCCCCGGCAACTTGTCCGCTCGTCCGCTGGTCCTGTGTGGCACGGGCAACCAGAGATTGTGCGGGAACCAACCTGGGATTGGGTAGGCCGGCGTCCACCGACCGAATAGCCTCTCGCACCGGCCCAGCCAGTGCAGCTGCGTCGGTACCGGCATCTGAGCGAACCAAAATGATGAGATCAGGCGTACTCGACTGCCTTACCGGAAAGAACACCTGGGGCAGATCTTCCGTCACAACGCTCGAGGCCAGGTGTCCCACTACCCCCACGACGGTCCACGTGGCGTCGGCGTCGTGCTCGGCACCTGCCTGCGAGAACTGCCTACCGAGAGCGTCCTCTCCCGGCCAAAGACGGTCAGCGAATGACCTGGTAATGACCGCCACTGGGGGGGACGCGTCATCATCAGTTCGAAGAATGGCTCTGCCCTGGAGGACGGGCGTGCCGATGGTGGAGAAGTACCCCTCCGTGGCAAGGGTAAATTCCACGCGCACCCCGCTTGAATCTGGGTTCGCCTGGCCCGCCGGGTTGACGGAAAGACGGTCTCTATATCGATCCAGGGGGAAACCGCTGGACAAGGCCACCGAGGCTACGCCCGGACGAGATCCAATGGACTCTATCAGCTGGTCCACGAGAGCTGCGCCGCCCTCTTCCATGCTCGGGTAACCCTCTTCGGATGGGTCCAAAAACCCGAGGAATGACCCCCCGGTTCGAAAGTCGCTAACGGTCAACCCTTCCGGTCTGAATCCGATCTGGCTCTCATCGGTTCGTTCCAGGGCGCGTAGGAACAGGGCCGCCATCAGGAGCAGCAAGAAGGCGACACCGATTTGGGAAGATGCAGCAAAGCGGTGGAGCCTTCCCACCTGACGACCACCTCCGCCAGTGTCGTCCTTCAGGGCTGAAACCAGCTCCGGCCGGCTGAGCCGAATGGCAGGAAGGAGTCCGAACGCGAGGGCCGCTACCAAGGAAAGCGCCAGGGACACCGCCAACGTCCACGCGCTGGGTTCAAAGGTCGCTCCGGGAGCGGAGATGTTCAGGTCCATTGGGGAAACCCTGGTCATTGCAAACATGGCCAGAGCGATACCAACTCCCCCGCCGATCAAGGACAAAATGACCGCCTCTACCATCAGATGCCTCACCAGGCGGACACGACTCGATCCCAAAGCCAGCCTCACGCCGATTTCCTGCTCCCTCGCGGCAGACTTAGCCAACGCCATTCCGGCCAGGTTCCCGCAGATGATGAGAAGGAGAACAGCCAATAGCCCACAGATTCCGACTACGCCAGCCAGGTCCCCGATCCGGTTCTGGGCTGGAAACCGCCCAAAGCTGACAGCCTTGACCGTTCGGTTCTCGTTGGTCTCGGGGAATTCGGCCGCAAGACCTGCGTACACCGCCTGAACCGCGGCCCGGGCTTCGGAGATTGTTGCACGCGGACGGAGCCTTCCCAGTACCTGAACCGAGGTTTGTTCCCTGTTCCTGAACACCGACTCGTCGCCGCCCGCATCCGGGTGCTGAAAGAGAGGCACCCACATCTCCACGCTGCTCCCATTCACGCGCGCACCAAAAAACTCCTCCGGCGCCACGCCGATCACCGTGTAGGGAAGACCGTCCAGCAAAAGGGATTGCCCCAGAATGTCGGAACGCCCATCCAGTTGTTCTCGCCAGAATTCATGGCCCACCACCACCACCGGGTGTTGACCGGGGCCCTCATCCTCTGAGTCCAGAAACCCCCTGCCCACAAAGGGAAGGGCTCCAAGAACATGGAAATACTCGGAGGTCGCATACGCCACCCTCGCCCGCATCCCCCCTTCTTCGGCACCGAACGTGGCGTCCCTCTCGGCCCATGCTGCAACGGACTCGAAGGGTGTGTCTGCATCTCTGACATTCTCGAAATCGGGATATGCCCAACTCCAGGAATCATGTCCCCTGATGACGGGAACCATGTCCACGATCCGGTCCTGGCCCGTTACACCCGGAACCGGGGCGAGCCATACTGCATGAATCGCGGTGAACAGAGCGGAGTTCACCCCGATTCCCACGGCGAGGGAGATGACTGCTACAGCTGCGAAGCCGCCGGCTCTTCCGAGGCCCCTGAGTGTGTACCGAACGTCCTGAAGCATGTCGTAGAAGAGTTCGCGGATGACCCGACGTCGCAGGCCTCCCTGGTCGATCCGGCGGCAGCGTTGCACCACCAACTCCGGGTCCCCGAATCGCTTCAGTACCTCTTCCCGAGCCTCCTCGGCGGCTTTCCCTTCTGCAACCAGCTGCTCGATCCTGGTTTCCAGGTGGAATCTGACCTCGTCATCCAAGCTCCCCTCTAGATTTTTCCCGAAGCGATCCCAGTGAAAGAGCCTCTTCAACAGTGGTCGCTTCATACCACTTCCTCCGTGGGGACCTCGAGGAGCGAGAGCATCGCCCGGGTGCTTGCAACCCAACACTCCAACTCACTGGACAGCGCGCGCTGTCCCTTCCGGGTTGTGTCATAGAACTTTGCCCGCTTCCCCTCCTCGGTCTTCCTCCACTCCCAGTCCACATACCCTTTGGCCTGAAGACGATGGAGCGCCGGATAGAGGGAGCCCTCTTCGACCCGAAACAACCCGTCCGACCGGGAGCCGATAAAATCGGCGACACGCACCCCGTGCATGGGCCCCTTGAGTTCCAACGCTCTCAAAATCAACATCTCCAGTGTGCCATAAAGGTTTCCGGCTCGAATGGTGCCCACCTTGAATCTCCCTGGAATAGATGGTCTATATAGACTGTCTATGTTGAATACGAGGAGGACGCTTCCAAAGTTTCGCGGCTTTGTGGCACTGGTGTTTGGCTCCGGAAAGCTGACTCAGGTCTCGGACTAATTCACTCCTCTCGGCTCTTCCGGGGAATCTGCTCGTCACTCATGGCGGCATGGTACACGAATGACGCCATGATGACGGAGTTCTTCGTCAGGTCGTCCAACGGGAGCGTGTCGAAGAAGTCGAGATTGGTGTGACCGCCGGTCCCGCCGGCCCGGTCCTGCAGGAACTGAAAGCCCGGCAACCCCACATTGTCGAAGGGTACGTGATCGGTGCTCCCCACGCTTCGGATCGACAACGTCGTCATCCCGAAGTCGTGAAAGGGCTCCATCCACGCGTCAAACAGTCGACGGACGTGCTCGTTGCCCTGAAGCCAGACTCCCCGGTAGAGGCCGGCCCCGTAGTCCTGGTT
>JBDGYW010000332.1:0-6968 GCA_039588935.1 Gemmatimonadota bacterium
AGATCATGGACCGTTTGGGCCTGGGATTCATTGATGCAAACGCTTCGGCTGCTTCGATTACCGCCGCTGTTCCAGATGCATTGTCATCGGCCCCGTTTCGGATACTGTCTCCGTCGACTGCGTTTCCGACACCCACGTGATCCATATGGGCGCTGAGCACGATGTATTCATCTTTGAGCTACGGATCGCTGCCCTCCAGTATCCCAACGACATTGGGGGCAGAGAGTGGCGCGGTCTCGAGCGTGGCGGTGACTTCGAACTGCAGAGCATCGAGCGTTTGCACGGTCGGTGCACCACTCCAGGACAGTGGTACTCCGTGTCCTTCCAGGAGTGTCTGGGCCGTGGCTAGTCGTGTAAACAGAAGTGGCAGTTCGGTCGACGCATCGGTTGCGGAACCTAGTGCAACCTCCGACCCCCCTTGCCGTCCGCTGAAGTATCCCCAGAACCTGTCTGAGATGTCGGTGGCGATGATCACTGCCGCCGGGTTGCCTTCTTGGACCGCGGCCACCAACTGCTGGCTGGGGGCAGCATAACCTCTTCCAGCCCATTCAGCGACGACCATCACGATCGCACCGTCGACTTGGATTGGCTGGGTGGGCTCGCCTCCGCCGGTCACGAGCACGAGAGGTCCGGAAACCTCGACAGCTCCACCGCCCATCTGCACCACGTCGACACCAGGCTGCCAAGCAGAGGTGCCTGAAATCGTGACGGTCAACTCACGCCGCAGCTCCGTTAGCGGATAACGTTGAATGTAGCTGTCATTCTCAGCGCCCGGTTCGAGGCCGATGCGCCTGAACTCAGCCGCGATATACTCGGCTGTGAGGTCGAGTTCGGGGCTCGGGGTGTCACGACCACGCATTGAGTCGTGAGCCATCACCTCGATGTGTCTGTACATGTCTGCTTGCGTTATCGAATTCACGGCCTGCTCGACCGACTGCGCAACGGTCATTGCGGGCCACGCCAAGCATATTAGAGCGAATACGGCACGATTCATATTGCGTTTCTCCAGAACTTGAGTCGGGATTCAAGATACACTGAAAGGGACTGGGAAGGGGGTGGAGCCGTCAGATCTCGTTCTGCGATTGCGATCTTCCGGTTCCGGACGTGTCCGGCTTGGTCCTCACACGCCCAGTTGCTGTCCGCGACAACTTCTTTCGGGAACTATCAGGCTTCGTCTGTCTGCGACGCAGCAAGCGCGGCTGTGGCCGGATGTCGGAGGTGTTTCCGCGAATTCGCGACATTGGGCCCTCACGCACCGACCGATCTGGTTGTGTCAATCGACGGAGGTCGTCCTCGGAAACAGCTCCGCGACGTCCCAACGGCGCTGGGACCGAGCCGATCCCGCCGACATCCTGTCCAGTGGCGCCGTTTGAGATCTTCGGTCGCGCGGATGGGCTGGTCGGTCGCTCTTCCCCAACCGACACGAAAGGATCAGCCGGATTCCTCTCGGTGAATAAATAGCGGGGCTCGATCTGCCGAGGTCGCGAAAAGACGACACGCGTAGGCGGGTATGCACCGGCCGGGTGATACGCGGGAGCGTCGTAGCGGACTATCTGGAATCGTGGGCACGTTTGCAGGTACGGATTCCAGGCTGGGAATCGAACGAATGTGTGACACTCGTAGCAGAGAAACCTCGGATACTCAAACCGTTGTTCCACGTGGTATTCGTAAACGTCGTATGAGGATTCGATATCGACAGATCTGGAAACGACACGCTCCATCAGCCTCGACAATGCCAGAAATGGGTCACCCGTGAGTCTGCCGCGGTGAGCAATGGAGCTGTAGTCCCAATAGTCGCCGTTGGAGTATGCATCGAAATCGAACGGTGATAAACTGGCGATTGCGAATATGTATCCCTGACCGGGATAGTCGTCTATGACAAATGCACAATTGGCCTCGTCACAGGCCGGGTTCCTCACTTCTAGCATCCTTCCGGCCTGAACATAGTTGTTATGCCAGGGGCGTTCGGGGTATAGCATTCGGACGCGACCGTCGGTGTCGATCCGAAATACAGAAACGTAGGCGTTCCGGGCCGTGCTGAACCAGACCCGCATTCGATCGCCGCGGCTGACGATTTCGTCCGATGTGCTGAGTACCACGAGGGAGGCAGTCTCCGATGCGCGCACCTCCGGTGATGCTCGGGAGTCCTGCCCGAACAGGCACACCACGTGAGTGAGCGACAGCAGCACCAATACCATCGCCATGCGCATGTGAATCATCTGACCTCCGCGACGTTCGCTCGTCGCCGTTTCTACACAGTGGTAGCAGACAACATGCCAATGCACCACGATGTCGTATCTTATTATATGACAACAACTTGCGGACACATGGCGCGTCACGGCTTCCCGATTTCCGTCCAAACGGGATGACAGCGTCTCCCATGTTAGACTTATGTAGGATGCTTCACCGGTCTTTCGGCAACAGAATCACGATGATAGCCAGCTGCCGCTGTAAGAGTTGTTTCAAGAAACCACTGTCTTTTGAGAGCAAGGTTTGATCGAGACGCGGAGACAACGTACTGATTTGCTCGACCCGTTCGTGGTCGCTCAGCTTGGGGGGATTGAGCTGGTCGCGCGTGGGATCGTTGAGGGTTTCCTCGCCGGCATTCACAAATCTCCCTTTCCGGGTTTCTCGGTGGAGTTCACGGAGGACCGTCCATATCAGCCAGGCGACGAACTCCGATATCTCGATTGGAAGATGTTGGCTCGTTCCGACCGTTTGTTTGTGAAGCAATTTGAGGAAGAGACAAACCTGAGGTCCATGTTGGTCTTGGACGTGAGCGCATCGATGGACTGGGTCGGAGCCGAAGACAGGCTCAGCAAGCTTGCATACGCTAAGCGCTTGGTCGCATCCATTTCATTGGTGTTGTTGCGCCAACGGGATGCCACGGGGCTCATAGCATTCGATGACGAGGTGCGTGCCGTGGTGCGCGCTGGTGCGAGATCGAACCATTGGTGGACCTTGGCCCGTGCAGTGGAAGAAATCACCGCTGGGCGCGGGACGGCTGCGGAGCCCGCATTACGCAAGGTGACGGACTTGTTGCGGCGCCGTGGACTCGTCGTCTTCGTGTCCGACCTGCTTTTTGATCGCCCGCTCGTGCTCAGAACTCTTCATTACCTGAGACACCGAGGCCATCAGGTACTTATGCTGCACATCATGGATCCGGCGGAGTTGACGTTGGAAGGTCCTCCGGAGGCACGTTTTGAGGACCCTGAAACAGGCGTTTGCGTGACTGCAAGGCCGCGGGAGCTTCGATCCGTCTATCAGAAGACGGTGCGTAATACGATCGACACATGGCGCTCAGCTTGCCGCGGTGGTGGGATCCATTACCATCACGTTCTCACCGATACACCTTTCGGGCAGGTACTGCGCCGGTTGGCGGCGCGTCGGGCGCATCTCGGGTGATCGGGTTTCTACAGCCGTTTGCATTGGTGGCGCTGGTTGCTGCCGCCATACCTGCGTTGCTGCACCTCCTCGGCAGGCGCCTACCTCCCACCGTCGTCTTTCCGGCGGTGCGGTATCTGACGGCGACTGAGCGTGAACATTCACGGCGGCTTCGGTTTCGCAACCTGTTGCTTCTGATTCTCAGGACCGCTGCGTTGGTGTTCTTGGTGTTGGCTGCGGCACGCCCGGTTGTTCAGGCTGGCTCCGCCGAGTCACATCCACCCACGGCACTCGCACTGGTTGTGGACAACTCACTTTCTTCCGGGGCCGTTGTTGAAGGACGACGCACGCTGGACACTATCGTGGCAACTGCGAGGGGGGTCATAGCCCGTACTGGAGTGGGCGACCGCCTCTGGCTCGTGCTGTCCGATGGAATCCCCCGGCGGAAGACGAGGCTAGAAGCAATCGAAGCACTGGACGGCCTGAGTTTGTCCAGCGGCCGCTTGGATTTGGGAGTTGCTGTGCGTGCTGCCGCCCGGGCTATTGATGACGACCAGCTACCCAACGGACCTGTAGTCATCGTCAGTGACCTACAGGCAACGGCGCTGTCGCCGGGGAGTCAGGTTGCCACCCGGGTGCTCGCTTGGGATCCCCCCCAAGGGCCGCCGAATCGATGGCTCGATTCGGCCTACTCCCAGCCGGAAATCTGGATACCCGACGGCGGTGTCGTGGCGAGCGTTGGGGGGGCATCCGGCCGCCCGGCGGCGCTGCGACTCCGGGTGGCGGGTATGGAGCTGGCAAGGACATTGGCATCGCCCGGAGATCGAGTTGTTTTGTCAGCCACCCTGCCAAGGACCGGTTGGGCCGTTGCTTCGATCGAACTGGATCCTGATGAGATGCGGGCCGACGACCGCAGAGTGCTGGCCTTGTTCCGAGCGGAGGCTGCAGCGGTGACGTCGGTACCCGAAGCCGGTGAATTCTTGGAGGAGGCGTTGTCGGTACTTCAGGAGGGTGGCCGTGCGGTTTCCGGAGATCAGGTGTCTTTGGGAAGGGTATCGCGGGCTGGCGTGTCCGTCATCTTCCCGCCTTCGGATCCCGCGATGGTGGGTGCGTTGAACCGTACCCTCGATATGCAAGACGTGGAGTGGCGGTTCGAGGAGCTAGTGCAAGGAGAGTGGGCACTCTCCGATGAATCGGGGACAGCCGAGGGGATCGAAGTGTATCGGCGCTACCGCCTGGGTGGGACAGGTGAGGTGTTCGCCACCGTCAACGGCGAGCCCTGGCTCGTTCGTAGCGGCAACGTCGTGCTTGTCGGGAGCAGGATGGATCCGGCTTGGTCCCGCCTTCCGATCAGCGCCTCTTTCGTGCCGTTCGTTGACTTTCTCATCAACAGGATTGCGGCCGAGGAGATCTGGATAGTTGGGGGGAGTCCCGGAGAGGTGGTCGGACTTCCAATGAGCGCCCGCACAATGCTCGGCGCGCAGTCCGGCGAGGTCACGACAGTTCCGAGCAGTCACCGGGTCGTGTCTCCGCGGAATTCAGGCGTCTATTTCCTTCGCAGTGCGGCGGGTGACACTGTTGGTGCTCTGGAGGTCAATGCAGACAGTAGAGAGTCGCGGTTGCAGGTGGCAGACGAAAACCAGCTCCGCGCGGCCTTCGGCGAAGAGTCTCAGATCCTCGGGTCGTCTCAGCTGTACAGGGGTCTTTTTGGCGGTGCAGGCCGTATGAACCTGACTGGGTTGTTTTTGGTAGCGACTGTGGTCGCAGCACTCGGCGAGTTTGTGGTGGCCAGCTCCGGAAGCCAGACGAGGACATCCGCGTAAATGTTGCCCAATCTGGTGTCGACATTCCGACGGAATCCGGCCATCCGAAATCTGGAACGGACGTTGCCCAGACGTCAGCAGGCACTCGACGTTTGCGGCATGCCGGGCTCGAGTGCGGCGGTACTCACCGCTGCACTCAACGAAGATCTGCCGCAGCGTGTTCTCCTACTGGTGGCCTCGAACCCGGCGGAGGCGGAGATGTGGCATGCCGATCTTCAAGTCCTGCTTGGGGACGGTGTACGGCTTTACCCGCAACGTGAAGCGCTGGGCGAGGAAGAACCCCACTTTGAGATTGCGGGCGAACGGGTGGAGACGATAGATGCCGTCCTCGATGGATCGGTGCGAGTACTGGTCACAACCCTAATAGCCACCGCGGAGCTGACACGCATGGCCGTGGCCGTAGAGTTGACGCGGATATCCTGTGAGGAGGGCATGTCACTCCGGCTGAACGATTTCGTCGACCAGCTCGAGTCGATGGGTTACGAGCGGCGGCCCTCGACTCTCGACGTAGCCCAGTTTGCTGTCCGTGGCGGCATCGTCGACGTCTACGGATTCGGTATGGCCGCGCCGGCCCGAATCGAGTGGTGGGGCGACGAGATCGCATCGATCCGTGAGTTCGACCTGGACAGCCAGAGGTCCGAAGGCTCGATCGAATCCGTCACGATTCTGCCGGTCCATCCCAAGGCTGCAGAGGCGGCATCCCGTCCGTCCGACAATTTGTCCGTTTTTCCGGAGGGGAGCGGTGCGGCCGAGATCAGCAGAAACTCGTTGCTCGACCTCCTGCCTCCGGACACTCTATTGGTGCTGACCCCGGATGTCGATACGTCTGAGGTGAGACGGGCCTGGGATGATGCCGAGCATCATCTGCAGATTGCACGCAGACGTGGTGAAGACGTTCCCGGGAGAGATGCCGTGTTCCACTCACCAGAGGACTGGGCGGAACGGTGGGGCGGTTTCGGCCGCATCGGCATTGTTGAATCTGCTGACATTGATTTTGGGCTGTCCCAACCTCCCGAGATCCGGCGTGACATGAAACGACTCTCGCGTATTGTGAGAGCCGGTCCAACTCTCATTCTTTGTGATAACGAAGGGCAGTTGGAGCGTCTGGAGGAGCTGTTGTCAGAAACAGACCGTCCCGGCGAGCGGCTCCCGGCCAACGTTACGCTTGCGCTGGGTTCGCTTCACGGTGGGTTTGTCCTCCCGGGTCTCACCGTACTCACCGATCATGAGATCTTCCGGCGAGACCGCAGGGTGCGGCGACTACGTCGGTATCGGCAGGCTACGGAGCCGGCAGTCGGTGCGATGACCCCCGGCGACTACGTCGTCCATCTCGAACATGGCATCGGTATCTACCGTGGTATTCAGGTGATCCAGGTTGGGGATGGGGTGACGATGGAAGTGATCGTGATCGAGTACGAGGGTGGAGACCGATTGAACGTCCCACTTTACGGTCTCGATCAGATAGAACCATATCGTCTCGGTGCCGATAGCGATGTGTCTTCACCAACCCGCATCGATAGACTGGGGGGCGCCAGATGGCGGAAGCAGCGCGCGAATACCGAGCGGTCTATCCGCAAGCTGGCGGCCGACCTGTTGGAACTCTACGCCAGACGTTCGATTGCCAGCGGTTTTGCGTATCCGCCGGATACGCGCTGGCAGAAGGAGCTGGAATCGTCCTTTCTGTACGAAGACACGCCCGACCAGCGGAAAGCGACTGAAGACTCGAAGCGCGACATGGAGCGCTCGCAGCCCGCCGACCGT
>JBDGYW010000333.1:0-6962 GCA_039588935.1 Gemmatimonadota bacterium
GGTGGGTCTACCTGGGTTAACGTGACGGGGAATGTCGACGGCCTGCCGCCAGACTCGTGGGTGTCCCGCGTTGAAGCATCACGCACCAACGCCGGTGTAGCGTACGCGGCGTTCGACCGGCACAGATCGGATGACATGGCACCCTACGTTTTCAAGACAACGGATTACGGCCTGCATTGGAGCAACATCACAGACAACCTGCCGGAGAGGGGCTACGTACATGTCGTTCGCGAGGATCCGCGCAATCCAGACCTCGTGTATGTGGGCACTGAACTTGGCATTTTTGCGTCGTGGACCGGAGGTGGCAGCTGGGCGTCGTTGCGTCTGAAACTACCGCCTGTGGCCGTCAGGGACATGCTCGTACATCCGCGGGACAACGATCTCATTATTGGGACACACGGCCTGAGCGTATGGGTTCTGGACGACCTGACGCCTCAACAGCGACTTCGCCCTGCGCTCGCAACCGACGCTTACTTTTTCGAGCCCAGGGTGGCAACACGCTATCAGCCGTGGGCGGCGCGGTTCCGTTTCGACATCGGCGACGGCGTGTTCGTTGGTGAGAACCCGGGTTATGGCCTGATGATGACGTATTACCTCAAGGAGCCTGCCGCTGACACCGTTGGCAAGGGCGAGAGCGCAGACAGTGTGGCGTCGAGGGCTGAAATGCCCGATACCACAGTCGGAGTCGTGATTGTTGACGCCACAGGTGACACCGTGCGGACACTGGGCGGACCACGAAAAACCGGTCTCCAGCGAATTACGTGGAATCTGCGGCGTGATTCGATCCCGGTGGCTGACACCGCAAATGGGGAAGCGAACTTCCGCTACAGCATAACGGCGCCGTTGGTGACGCCAGGTAGGAATACCGCACATCTGGTTGCGGGTGAACACGGAGCGTCGGTGCCTGTCGTGGTCCGTCTCGATCCGCGATCGGATGCGACCGAATCGGATCTGAATGCACAACAGGCATCTCTGATGCGGTTGTGGGAGATGGCGACCACGGCCGTCTCGGCTGTTCGACGGATTGACGCTGTTAGGCCGCAGCTCGACGACCTGGCAAGACGCCTGGGCCGAATGGACGTCATTATGGAGACTCGTATCCCGGCGCTGAACCGTTGCATAAGTGAGGCCGGAGTGACGCGGATTATCAGCGGAAGATAGGTGACCTTCCCCTAGGCGGTCCTGCGCTCCTTCCCACAGCGACGGTCTGTCTCGAGCCGGCGGTCAGATCTCCTGAACCACGCTCGCCCAAGGAGTTGACGACCGCGGCGCGCGCGTGAGCGTCGCTCCATGTCTTGACGCCGGTCCAAAACGAGGTGGGTTGATCTTCCGGGTTCTGCGATTCTCGCCTCGCACGCCTCCAGCCCTACTTGTCTGATGGCATTGTCGTGCTTTAGGCCTTCGACGAAGACCCTGCGCATGGTGCATAGTAGCTGCTCGAGTTCGTCTTTCGACGCCAGGGGTAGTTCCGCAGCATACCCCAGGTCACCGTTTTCGAGGTACCTCCGTACGACCAGTGTGCCACCGGTCAACTCGCTCGAGAGTTCTTCTGCGGCACGTTGGTAATCGATCTCCCCTTCGTCGGTGTGGGGCGGTGAGTACCAGTTACGTCGGAATAAAATGCGCAGGTTGCCCTTGCCGGTCTCATCCGGAACGTCGGCGAAGAGGTTTCCTACTCTATCCTGCTCGAGCCTCTGGCGTCCACGTGGGGCTTTCTTGGAGTGTTCCTTCCGCGGCATGTTTCCGTACGGGACCCGTCGTTGACAATTCAACGCTAAAATACCACTTCACGCTTGATTGTACAGAGCTTGGCCGACGTGGCGAACACATCCCTACTTTCCGCGTTCATGGCGCTGAGCAGCACGACGCTGGCGCCGATGCCGATCGCGACGGCTAACGCTGATATTGCAGTGAATGCCGGGTGTTTCACGAACGATCGAATTGCAGAGCGGAGATCCCGGAGGACGGAGTCGAGGGCACCCGACCGACGTTCCCGCGTCTGCGGCTTCCTCACCCGCATTCGCACTCCCAGGTCGTTGCATTGTGGTACGCAGTCTCCATCACGCAGCGTGCTCGTTCTCATCCGGCTTAGATGCCGAGTCTCTCGCGAACATTGGGAACGTGGACCGAGCGCGCCGCACAGTGAGGTTGAACTGAACTACGCGAACGCGAGCGGTCCCAACGCACGTCCCTAGCCAAGCTCAGCATCACCGTGCAATTTTCATGTTTGGCCAAGATCGCCGTTACCCACCGCCAAAGTGAGGCTGGCATGCGCGTGACTCGTTTGGTAGGTATCGTAGGGCTGCTTGTAGTTGGAGCGATGCAGCTATCCAGCGCCCAAGCCTCCACACCAGACCCGGAGACCCCCCGGGTGCTTGAAGCCCACGACACAGTATTCCTCGAGGAGATGACTTGGCTCGAGGTGCGTGACGCAATCAGAGACGGAAAAACCACCGTCATCATTCCGACAGGTGGAATCGAGCAGAACGGTCCTTACCTAGCACTTGGAAAGCACAACTACATACTGCGTGCGACTACCGACCGCATTGCACGGATCCTAGACGACGCACTAGTCGCACCGATCGTACCCTTTGTACCGGAAGGAGATGTCGACCCTCCGAGTGGACACATGCTGTACCCTGGTACAATCAGCGTAACCGAGGAGACCTTCCGGACGCTTCTCAAGGATATCGCGAGGAGCCTCCGCGCTCACGGGTTTCTGCACATCATCTTGATTGGTGACAGCGGTGGCAATCAGGATGGCATGCGAGCCGTTGCCGACCAATTGTCCGCTGTTTGGACCGAGGGCGAAACGTCAATACACTTCATCCCCGAGTACTACGACAACCCGTTGTGGAACCAATGGCTGGAGCTTCACGGAGTTGATCAGGTCGACGAAGGCTTGCACGACGACGTTCGCCATTCCGCCATCATGATGACAGTTGATCCGACGACCGTTCGAATGGAACAGCGAATAGTGCAGGGGCTCTTTACCATCAATGGAGTCGCGTTGGCGCCTGCGGCGCAAACAATCGAGCTTGGAAACGACTTGGTGGAATACCAGGCAACGATAACCGCGAATGCCATCCGAATGGCGATCGGAGGGTAGCGCGCGCTGTTCCTCTGGCTGTGGCAGCACCTGCGATTCGTAACACTCTAGGCAGATTCAGAGCGAAAACCACTGATGATGGGATTGGAGGTCTGTGAGTGGGGAGTCCCTCGCTTGAAGGCGTGACTCGGGCAGTAGGAAGCCGTCGACGTATGGTGTTTTTGGTGGTCGGCATGGCAGTCGTTGGGTTCAGTGTTGGGTTGGTGACGTTCTTCGTGCTTTACCGCGCTGCATTCGAGGGCCAACGTGCTAGGCTCGTTGAGACTGTACGTAGTCGTGCACGGTTTATTGAGGAAGTCGCTAGTTTCGATCGCCAGTACAGTCCCGACTATCCCGGCGGGCCCTCCGAAGCAACGCTCTCACAGATAACCGCTGCCCATGAGCGGTTCGAGGGCTTTGGGGGGACAGGCGAGTTCACGCTTGCACGGCACGTTGGTGAGTCGATCGTCTTTCTGCTGACACACGGATATGCCGGGATCACCACGCAAGGTCCCATTCCGTTTGACTCGGAACTCGCTGAGCCGATGCGTCGAGCACTTCGCGGGGAATCGGGAACCGTTGTGGGGCTCGATTACCGCGGAGACTTGGTACTTGCGGCATACGAGCCAGTAGCGGGTTTGGGTGTCGGCGTTGTTGCGAAGATCGATATCTCGGAAGTCCGTGCGCCGTTTGTTCGAGCGGGCATCTGGGCGGTGATCGCGGGAATCGTGCTGATCGGGATTGGGGCATTTCTGTTTCGTGCCATAATGGAGCCTCTGATAGGTGATGTGTGGATCAGCGAACACAGATTCAGGTCTTTGTTTGAACGGTCGATCGACGCAATCGCCATCGTAGGCACTGAAGGTGTGCTGGAAGACGCAAATGACGCGCTGTCTGAACTGCTCGGATACGAACGAAGCGAACTCGTAGGTATGACTGTTGGAGCCTTGTACACCGATCCCGAACAGCGTAAGAGCTTCGTTGAGACGGTCGAATCAGGCGGGTCTGCAAAGGACTTCGAGGTTAGTCTCCGACGCAAGGATGGGATCGAGATAGACTGCACGCTAACGGCGGCGGCGAGATCCGGGGCAAAGGGGGAAAATCTTGGTCACGTGACGATCGTACGTGACGTTACCCAAAAGAAACAAGTGGAAGAGCTGTTGCGCTTCCAAGCCACGATGCTCTCGAGCATGGCGGATGCGGTGATCACGACCGAACCAGACCTCGCAATCCGGGGCTGGAATCTTGGCGCCGAGAGAATGTACGGCTGGCGTGCGGATGAGGTGCTGGGCAAGACTATAGCCGAAGTGGTGGACATCGAGTATCCCCTGAAGACGCGGGATGAGGTGTTGGAGGATTTTCGGGAACACGGATTTTGGAGCGGCGAGGTAGCCCATACCAACCGCGATGGTCGCATGATGCGCATCCTGTCTGTGGTAACGCAGGTCAAAGATGAAGGTGGCAAACCTGTCGGGGTCGTTGCGGTGAACCGCGACATCACCGAGAGAGTCACGATGGAGGAGGAGCTGAGGGCGGAACGCAATCGCGCGCAACTGTATCTGGACATTGCCAGTGTGATGCTGGTCGTGCTCGATTCGGCCGGGCGTACGACGTTGATCAACCGCAGGGGATTGGAGATACTCGGATACGAAAGCCAGGAAGAGTTGCTGGGAACCAACTGGTTCGATACATGTCTTCCGGCGGAGCACGTCGAAGAGGTCAAAACTGTACTCGAGCAAGTGCTGTCCGGTGATGCTGAGTCGGTCAAGTACCACTGCAATCCCGTGTTGACGAAATCTGGCGAGCAACGCGTCATTGCCTTCCGCAACACTTTGCTTGTGGATGAAGGCGGTGCTCCGATCGGAGTACTGAGCTCTGGAGAAGACATCACTGAGCGCCAACAGGTAGAAGAGGCAATGCGTGCCTCGGAGGCAGAGTACCGAGAACTTTTTGAGAATGCCCCGTACGGGATCTACAGGTCTACCCCTGGCGGGAGGTTCACCTCCGTGAACCCCGCACTCGTTCGCATGCTGCGTTACGAGTCGGCCGAGGAACTGCTCCAGATTGACATTGCGAATGATCTCTATGTCGACTCGGCAGAACGAGAGCAGTTCATTCGACAGCAATATGACACTGCAAGGGGCTTCCATGAGGAAGCACTCTGGCAGCGGAAGGACGGAACGCAGATAACGGTTGTTCTGAAAGGACGATCGATCTTTGATGGTAGCGGAGCCCTCATTGGTTTCGAGGCGATGACAGAAGATGTAACCGAGCAACGGCAGTTGGAGAGCCAGCTTCGGCAGGCGCAGAAGATGGAGGCGATTGGACAATTGACGGGTGGTATTGCTCACGACTTCAACAACGAACTGTTGGTGATTCTTCTCAATATTCAGATGTTGGCTGAGAGCATTGAGCGGGGGGAGACGCCGCGGAAAGATGAAGTCAGCGATATCGCTGAGGCTGCGCAACGAGCCTCTGAGATAACTCGGCAGTTGGTGGGGTTCAGCCGCCGCGCCGCGCTAAAACGTGTCCCGACCGATCTCGCGAGTCGTGTCACGAAATTGTCCTCGATGCTCGCCCGCATCCTACCCGCGAACATCGAAGTACGGACCGAGGCTGATCGGTCAGTAGCTTCGGTGATCGTCGATCCCAATGCCGTCGAGCAGATGATTCTGAACCTTGCCACCAATGCCCAGCATGCAATGCCTGACGGCGGCGTCTTGACGGTGCGCGTATGGGAAGCAGATCTCGACGAGGTTTACTGCCACGAGTATCCACCCACTGAGCCCGGACGCTATGTCCTTCTCTCCGTATCCGACACTGGGATCGGAATGGATGAGAAGATCAAGACCAAGATCTTCGAGCCGTTTTTCACCACCAGGCCGGTGGGAGAAGGCACGGGTCTAGGGATGGCGATGGTGTTCGGTCTTACGAAGCAGCAGCTGGGTTTCGTGCACGTTGATAGTGAACTCGGGCAGGGTACATGTGTCAGGCTCGCGTTTCCGGTTGTCGCGGAACCCGCGACTGCCATCGACGTACACCGCGAGGCTTCCCCTGGAACAGATGGGAAGGAAACCGTTCTGTTCGTGGATGACGAAGAGGCACTTAGGAGAGTAGGAAAACGCGTTCTGGAGTCACATGGCTACACGGTAGTGACGGCTTGCGACGGACACGACGCGTTGGAAAAACTTCGGGTGGATGCGTCCAAGTTTGACCTCATAATCACTGACCTGATGATGCCCAACATGAGTGGGGCAGATTTGTGCGCCGCATTGGAGCGTACTGGAATTGGGCTGCCCGTGATCCTCGCGAGTGGACATTCAGGCCGCGACGTTCAGGCGCAGATGGCTGCCAAGGCAGCCGTCTCGTTCATCGGCAAGCCCTGGACAGTAATGGAGATGTTGACCGCCGTTCGCGAGGCACTCGATTCGCATTAGCAGAGTACCGAGCCACCTCTTCCACCTCTGCCGCTTCACACCCTCTGAAACCTAGCCTGCGGAGTTGTCGTATTGCTCTACAAAAGTGAACATCGATGGCCGCTTTTGTAGAACATCGGAGGATAGTGTGTCAAAGGGTGAGTATCTGGGTGAGTTCGAGCAGATGGTCCTCATTGCATTGTTGCGGCTCAAGGACGACGCGTATGGGGTCACGGTGCGGTGCGAGATTCAGAGCCGCACCGATCGGAGAGTAGCAATCGGGGCCGTTTACGCCTGTCTCGAGCGGTTGGAGCGCAAGGGCTACGTCAACTCAATGGTGTCTGACCCTCAGCCGGTTCCTGGAGGGCGCTCACGGAAGTATTTTCGGTTCACTCGCGCCGGCGCCGAGGCCCTTCAACGGTCACGTGAGATGATGCAGCGCATGACAGAGGGGATTG
>JBDGYW010000334.1:0-6926 GCA_039588935.1 Gemmatimonadota bacterium
GGCAATCCTGTAGTCGGCACAAGCGATAATGTCACAGCTATGTGCAGCAGCGCCGTTAGCCCAATGAGAGCGGTCACACCCGTAGCCAGCAGCATGCCGAAGCGATCCGGTGCAGATCGGGCTATTCTGAATCCTACAGCTATGAAGGTTGCATATAGTAGGATCATCAACGTGACCCCTAGGAACCCCCATTCTTCTCCTATCGTGGAGAAGACAAAATCCGAATGTGCGAGAGGAAGGTATCCAAGCTTCTGTAGGCCCTGACCAAAGCCGACACCGATTAGCTGGCCGGCACCAATCGCTATGAGTGATTGCCTTATCTGCCAGCTCGCTTCAGCGAGTTCCGTCCCGGGGCTCAGAAACGAAGCCACTCGTTGTAGCCTGTACGGTGCACTCGCAATCGACTGCCATATTACGGGCAGTGCAACGAGCCCAATCACGAGGAAATGCCCGATCTTCGCCCCCGCGGTGAAGATGACGATGGCCGCCAGCATCAAGACCAGACTCGCCGTGGAAAGATCGGGTTCTAGAAATATCAAGCCCGCCATCGGGACAACGATGACGATGAACGGAAGCAGCCCCTGCTTGAACCTTCGGACTGCATCACCCTTCTTGGCCGCCAGCATCGCTGTCCAGGCAATCACAGAAAATTTCGCCACTTCCGAAGGCTGAAACGTGATGAACCCCAGGTTCAGCCAACGTCGTGCTCCATTTCGTGCGACTACGATTTCCTGCGTGAACGGAAGGAGCGGTAAGATCAGTAGCAAAGCGGAAAAACCCAAAAGGGCCCATGCGTTCCGTTGCCACGCCTTGTAATCGACCCGTGTAGTGACCAGCAACACCGCAATACCAACCATTGCGCCAATTAGTTGGCGTCGAGCGAACCAACTCCCGTAGCCATAGTCCTGCATCGCCCGAACACCGGAGGCACTGTAGACGGCGGCAACACCAAACATCACCAACGTTACCGCAACGATCCCGAGCAAACGAGGCTCCCAGGCAGTCACCGGAGCATTGGCGTGGAATGTCTTCACAATGCCTCGACAATCTCTCGAAACACTCGACCACGCTCCTCGAAATCAGAAAATTGGTCAAAACTGGCGCACGCTGGCGAAAGCAAGACCACGTCACCTGGGGTGGCGAGCGACCGTGCGCGGGTCACGGCAGCCTCGAAGGACGCCTCCATCTGCACCGGCACTGCGTCACCGAGTTCCTTCGCGATCTTCTCACTTTCCTCACCATACGCGATAACGCCGCGGCAGCCGCGTTGCACCATCGACGTGAGCCTGGAATATGTCTCTCCCTTTCCCCGTCCCCCCATCAGCAGCACGTACGGTCTTGTCATCGATCGTACCGCAACCTCAGTCGACGACACGTTCGTGGCCTTTGAATCGTTTATCCACAACACGTCCCTGACTTCGCGGATCGGCTCCAACCGATGGCTGAGCGATCGGAACGATTCGAGCCCGCGAGTGATTGGCTCCCGTTCCACGCCTGCTGCAGTTGCCGCCAGTGCCGCGGCAAGTGCGTTCGAGATATTGTGCTCACCGAGTAGGTGAAACGCAGATCTTCGAATCAAAGGGTGCCCATGCAGCATGAGGTGGCACTCGGCAGAATCGTACCAAGCGTCCGCGACATGCTCGAGGCTCCACATCTTGTGCTCACCAGCCACGCCGGTCGCGAGTTCCATCACCGTCGAGTCGTCGGCATTCAACACCCACGCCGCTTCTGGAGACGCATTCCGGAACAGTCTGCGTTTGTCGGCGTAGTACGCGTCTTCTGAGCCATGCCACTCGAGGTGATCGGGAGACACATTCGTGAGCACGCCGACGTTGGGCCTCAGGTGCGGCGAGAAGTGCAGTTGGTACGACGATGCCTCAACAACGATCCAAGCCGGCCGCGACGAGCTCGCGGCCACCTCTGTCAACGGGTAACCAATGTTGCCAGCAGCAACCGCGTCAACACCTGCCTCATTCAGCACATGTGCAATGAGCGCCGTTGTGGTGCTCTTGCCGTTCGTGCCCGAAACAACGATTGACGGAATGTCGTCCAGAAAGAGAAGCGCTAGATTCAGTTCAGCAAGTATTGTGCGTTCTGTTCCGAGCGCAGCTATCAACGGAGGAGCGCTGGGTGGCACGCCCGGAGAGGGTACTACCAAGGTCGCTCGGGCGATGCGATCCAGGTCATGCCGGCCGACATCGACGTCCCCGCCGCACGCCTTCACCAACTCCGCCGCTTCCCGAACGGCAGCAGAATCGCTTAGATCGGATGCGTAGACCCGATATCCATTGCCCGACAGGAACTTTGCTACGGCAAGTCCTGTGCGGCTCAGCCCGAGAACGGCTATTTCGCCGCGACGCCAGGCGTCAGGGATCATCGGACCTTTAGCGTTGCAAGCGCAACCAGGGCGCAGAGTATGCCGATGATGTAAAACCGACTCACGATCTTTGACTCCGTCCAGCCAAGCTGTTCGAAGTGATGATGTAGTGGCGCCATGCGGAATACACGGTGTTGACTCGCATACTCGCGGCCGTGACGGCGTGTGCGCCACCGGAAGGTTCCTGTCTGAATGATCACCGAAGCAGTTTCAGCCACGAAGACGCCACCTAATAACAGGAGCAGAAACTCCGACTTGAGCAGGATCGCCACCGCACCAAATGCGCCCCCTATGGCCAGGCTCCCGGTGTCTCCCATGAAGACCTCGGCGGGATGCGAGTTGAACCAGAGAAAGCCGAGAGCTGCCCCCATCAGCGCAGCACAGAAGACGGCCAATTCGCCGGCGCCGAGGAGGAAATAGACTTGCAGGTGGTCGGCAGCGATTGCATGGCCGAAGATGTAGGAAAAGACGGCAAAAGCGCCCGCGCCGATGACCGTCAACCCTGCAGCGAGCCCGTCGAGCCCATCTGTCAAGTTCACGGCGTTGCTGAAGCCGGTGACGATGAAAGTCACGAACGCGATGTACCCCACCGGTGTGAGTGGAACCAATACGTACTTGAAGAACGGCAGCGTCGTCGCATCTGCGCGGAGAGCCTCGACAGGCCAAATGGGCCATACCAACAGTATGAGACCCAGCACGATACCGAACGTAACCTGCCCCATGAGCTTGTAGCGGGCCACCAATCCCCTCGGCTTACCCTCGACCACTTTCAGGTAGTCGTCAACGAACCCTATGCCGCCCATCCACAGCGTGGCCAAAGCAGCGAACAAGACATACTGGTTGTCGAGGCGAGCCCAGAGAAAGGTGGGAACGATCGTGCACAGGAGCACGATCAAGCCACCCATGGTGGGCGTGCCTCTCTTGGATTGATGGGATGCTGGACCATCGCCTCGTACGACCTGCCCAACGCCTCTCGCGTTCAGCGCGCGGATTATCCCAGGGCCAACCAGAAAAGCCATCAGTATCGCGGTGGAAGCCGCACCCGCAGCGCGAAACGTGATGTAGTTGAACATGTTGAACGCTGAGAGCGTATCAACCAGCGGTGTCAGGAGGTGGTAGAACACGGCGTCTCTTCAGTTGAAAGCAAGTATGGAATCGCATGCTCGAGATGCACGCCACGTGAGCCCTTGACGAGCACCAGCTCATCGCCGGACAATCGTCCAGCAACCAGCCGGCCCAGTGTTTCAGGATCCGCGGCCGTTATCAGTCTATCCCCGAGCATCTCTGCATAACGCTCGAACGCGGTTTCAAACTCTCCCATCGCCGCTACAATGTGGGGATCCGAGTCTATCACGCAATCGGCCATTTCAGCGTGGAGTCTAGAACTGTCTGCGCCGAGTTCGAGCATGGTCCCAAGAACCACGACCAACTGCCTTTCCCCACGCATTGCGGCAGCGGCTTTCAGCAATGCGCGCAGCGATCCTGGGTTCGAATTGTACGCGTCCTGCAGTACCGTTCTCCTTTCGGAAGTCAGCACTTCACAACGACCTGGGGGCAACCGAACTTCGCCGAGAGCCGCCGCAGCCGCCGAGAGATCCACCTCCAGTTCTCTCGCTACGGCCAACGCGAGCGTGAGGTTTTCGAGCTGATGATATCCAACGACGGGTAGACGAACCTCTACGTCGCCAAACCTCGCGCTTCCCCGCACCTGGTCGTCCACCTCCCAACTGTCCGGTGAGAACCACACGTCCCCATCCAAGCCGGCAGTGACCGAACGATCAGCCAACCGCTCCGCGAGCGATGCCAGGCTCGGAGGATCCGTTCCGACCACTGCCAGCGGCACACCAGCCAACAATGAGGCTTTCTCCTGCAACAGGCCTTCGAACGAACCGAAGCCTTCCAAGTGGCCGTGACCAACATTGGTCACAACGCCAACTGACGGCTCGACCACGTCACGGAGACGCGCGATTTCACCAAGCTGGTTGGCGCCGACCTCGACAACCAAAGCATCACAATCAGATGGTGCATCGAGAATCGTGAGCGGCACTCCGATCAGGTTGTTTAGGTTCGCGCGCGTGGCATGCACCGACCAGCGGGCGCTGAGCGCGCATGCGAGCATCTCCTTGGTCGACGTCTTTCCGTTCGTACCGGTTATGGCGACCACCGGGCCCGCAACCTCCCTGCGTCGCTCTCGCGCCAACATCCCGAGGGCTTCAGTAGTGTCTTCGACTTCGAAACTGACCAACCCATCAATCGTCGGAGTGCCTTTGCGCACCACTGCTCCCTTTGCACCCCGTGAGCAAGCGTCCTCCAGATAGTCGTGGCCATCAAAGCGCTCACCCACCAAAGCCACGAACAAGGTGCCCTCCTGCAACGAGCGAGTGTCGGTGCCCACGAACGTGAACGTATCAGAAGAATCGCTGGCTTGTGTTCCGAGCACGTCAGCCACGCGAGATGCCTGCCAGGAAATCACATCAACTCCCTTATCGCCGATTCGACTATTGTTCGTTCGTCAAACGGCAGCTTCTCAGTCCCGATGATCTGATATGTCTCGTGGCCCTTTCCCAGAAGCAAGAGGCAATCACCTTCCTCGAGCAGCGAGAGCGCGGTGCGGATGCCCTGTTCGCGATCGCGAATTCTCAGATGCTCGGTGTTTCCCATCCCGGCCTCAATGTCGTCGATGGTCGATTCCGGATCCTCGGTGCGAGGATTGTCTTCTGTAAGTACGACGAGATCGGCCCCGTCTGCGGCAATCCTTCCCATCACTGGTCGTTTTTCGCGATCGCGATCACCACCCACACCGAATAGAACGACAAGCCTTCCAGGTGTGATCGCCTTGATCGTTTCTATGGCGCGCTGGAACCCGTCGGGTGTGTGCGCGTAGTCACGCAACACGGTGAACGCTCCGGACGCAAGCATCTCCATCCTGCCGGGCACAGTAGGTATGCTCGCGAGCCTAACAGCAACGGCAGCGGGATCCTCGCCCAAGCCCCACGCGGTGGCTGCAGCGGCCAGGGCATTAGAGACATTGAACTCGCCCAACATCGGGAGCATGACGGAGTATTCCGCGGCCCCAAAGCAGACCCTGCTTTCCGAACCGTTCGCGCTTAGTCGCTCGGAAGTCGTTCGGAGATCGGCACCAGTCTCCCGACCGAAAAGCAGCCGTCTGATACCCGGTCGTCTGGGAAGTGCGTGCCACACTGGATCGTCGGCGTTCACGATTTCGAGACCGTCTGCGGCCAGTAGGCCCGAGAGTTTCATCTTGGCCGCTGCATAGTCCTCGAGAGTCGCGTGATAGTCGAGGTGCTCATGCGTCAAGTTGGTGTAGACCGCGGCCGTGAACGTGGCGCCCTCCAACCGCCCCTGATCGAGCCCGTGTGACGACGCCTCCATCACAACGGTTGACACTCCACGGCTCTCCAGGTCGGCGAGCACGGCGTGGAATTCCACCGGACCAGGAGTTGTCAGGGAGGCATATCCGGTCAGGCGTTGGTTTGCTCCGTCAAAAGCGCCTAAGGTCCCAATACGGCCCGCAGTCATGCTGGCGTTGAGCAGATGCCAGGCAATCGCTACCGTTGTAGTCTTGCCGTTGGTGCCTGTCACACCTATCAACGACATCCGGCTCGCGGGATTACCAAACCATTCCCTGGCGGCGACGCCGGCAGCCCTACGTCCGTCAGTCACGACAATCTGTGGCAGCGACACATCCGACCGCCGCGTGACCAGCGCGGCAGCAGCGCCGCATTCGACCGCATCTTCGAGAAAATCATGGCCATCCAACGCGGTACCGTCCACAGCGCAGAACAATGCGCCCACTCCAACTCGTCGGGAATCGTCGGTGACCGCGGTTATGGATGTTCCGGATTCGGTCCCTTCCACCAGAAGGTTCTCTGCTCCGAGCGCTCGCTGAATCGTGTTCAGTTTCATCTCGCGGTGCCCGTCTCCGACCCTCCAGCCACCCGGACCACAGTACCCCTGAGTACTATCACGCCCGCTTCGGGATCAGTCGTAGCCGCAGTTCCCCAACCCGACAGCTGCATACGGAGGCCGTTCTGGTGAAGCACTCTTGCGGCAGTCCTGAGCGAGAGTCCGACAACATCTGGCACGGCAACCTCCACGACAGAATCGACCGCGTCCACCAGAGGCCAATCAAAGGCATAGGGAGCGAGTTCCCTTCCCGCAGACAGATCGTCCACAGGTGGAGGTGTGGACCTGGATAGCCGAGTGTGGTCGAGCGCGTCAGTCCGAGCCGCCAGAACCTGCTCGAGGACAGCCCTGGTCAGAGGTGCGGCGGTCACCTGAGCATAGGTGTCCTTCGGATCGTCCAGTTTCACGACCATCACCATTTGCGGATCATCGGCCGGAAACAACGACGTGAAGTTCGCCCAGTAGGATCCCTCAATGTATCCACCTAGCCCAGCACGCCGCGCAGTTCCTGTCTTTCCAGCCACGTCGTATGTTTGCAGTGCTGCGGTCTCTCCTGTACGACCCTGATAAACGACCCCACTCAGCACCTCCCGCAGCTCCGCAGCCACATCAGCCTTCATAA
>JBDGYW010000335.1:0-6925 GCA_039588935.1 Gemmatimonadota bacterium
CGAAGGTCGCGCGTCGGAAGTTGCCAGTACCGCCGAGTGGTCCGCCGTTCTGGGTTACAGCCAGCTGGTGCAAGGTCCCACCGGTCGCGAAGGGTAACCCAATCCGGGTGTCACGGACCAGCGACAATCCGATGCTCGACAGAATGCAGTTCTTGCAGAAATACCGGGCCGAAAGTGTCGGTGAGTCGTATTCGCTTTGTTCCAGCGAATATGTAGTCAGGATCCTCGTGAAGCGTGAGCCGAAGAGTGGAAAACCGAACTGCAGCGATCCTCCGCGAGTGTTGATTCGTCCAAGATCTGCGACAGTATACCGGAGTCGTGAACTGTGCAGAGAAACGGTGCCGGAAATGAGACTTCCCCGCAACGCCGGGTCAGTGTAGGAGAGTCGGAGGTCGTTGATCCGTCGCCCGAACTGCCAGTTGACGTTCACCTGTTTCCCGCGGCCGAACATATTTGGATCTTCAAAACCGATGAAGCCTCCCACACCGACGCCCTGACCGACCGAGGCACCGAACTGCACACTTCCCGTATGCCGCTCCTGTACGGAGAAGATGATATCGATGTCTCCCTGCTGATTGGCCTGATCGGTCGTGGGAACCGGAAGTGGCTGCTCGAAGAACCCTAGATTCGAAATGCGCTGGTACGATTGAATCAGAGCATCCTGTCGGAACACGTCACCCGGTACCACGTGGATAACCCTGCGGATGACGTTCTCGTGAGTCACGGTGTTGCCGCGGATGATGACCTTGTTGACGATCGCCGGTGCGCCTTCGGCAATATCCCACCGTAGATCGACCGTGCGCGTCGAGTCATCACCCACCCGCCGGATCACTTGCGGCGTGACGCGCGCGTAAATGAATCCATTGTTCGCATAGAGCTGATTGAGCTGATCTGTAGCGTCCTGCCACGCACCTTGATCGAACCTGGTCGGCCCGGTTCTAACACCACCAAGACCGAGGAATCCGGTCTGGCGACGCCCGAAGGGGTACAGCGTCTGTAGTTGCTCAGTTGAAAAATGGCGATTGCCGACGACGTCAAAGGCACCGACAGAGTACTGTTCGCCTTCCTCGACACTCAAGAGTAGTGTGCCTTTGCCGGTCTCCTCGTGAACGACGAGCGTATCTCGCAACACCCTGAAATCGATGAAGCCGCGCGAGCCGTAATGCTGCGGCAGTCGTTCGCGGATATCTCGGTCGACCGTATCGTCGTTGTACTCACCAGTCTTCCACCACCAGAAGCCTTCCGGTCCTGTGTTCATCTGCCCGACGAGCGCCCCGTCGTCGAACTCTTCGTTCCCATCCACCACGACCTGGCTCAGGGCAATTCGGCGGCCTTCCTCTATGTCGAAGACTGCGACTACACTGCCATCATCTCGAGGTTCTAAGCGGAGATCTATGGCCGAGAAGTAGTACCCCTCTTCTTTGTAAAGCGAGTCGATCGCGGCACGGGATCGAGCAGCGGAAGCCGGGTCGTATGGACGACCTTCGAGCAGACGAACGCGGCCACGGACCGATCGCTCACTCAGTTTCTCGGGGCCGCGAACCTCCCACCGCGCGAGCATCGGGCGTTCGACCACCTCGAAGATGAGCACCTGACGGCCGTCCACACCGGTCTGGAACACCCGGACATCTGAGACTTGTCCGGTGCCATAGATCTGTTCGATAGCCCGTTGGTTGTCCGTGCGGCAGATCAGTTCACCCGCTATGATTCCGGCGCGGGACAGGACCGTCCGCTCGTCAAGCCGTTGAGCGCCCACGATGGAAACGCTGTCGACAACCGCGCATTGCCCCTCTTGCGCCGACGCCAGAGACATTGTAGCCAGACTCATTGCTGCCGCAAAAAGAACAGACCTCACATCACGCCTCGCTTGGGGCGGCAGCCTTGAACAAAAGCTGCTCGCCGTCTGGGTCTACATCAATCTCGATCTCGCTCCCGGACGAAAATTCACCCATCAGGATCCTGTCAGAGAGAGGATCTTCGATGTAGCGCTGAATCGCCCGTTTGAGAGGCCTCGCACCAAAACGCTCATCGTAGCCATGGTCCACGAGGAAGTCGGTGGCGGCATCAGTCCGAACGACCGACATACCCTCGGCGGCGAGCCTCTCGTCCAACTCCCTGAAGAGTATATCCACAATCTCCGCAATGTGTTCCCGGCTTAGTGCATGGAACACGATGACGTCGTCCAGGCGATTCAAGAATTCCGGGTTGAACACGCGGTTGATCTCGTCTTTGACCTTCTCGGACATCCTTTCGAAACTGGCCATCGAATCGGGCTGCTCGAAGCCAAGGGCTTTGCCCTTCGTGATGTCGCGCCCACCGACGTTGGACGTCATGATCACGACGGTGTTCTTGAAATCGATCATGCGACCGTAGTTGTCGGTGAGGTGTCCCTCATCCAGCACCTGCAACAAGATGTTGAACACATCGGGGTGAGCTTTTTCGATTTCGTCCAGCAGAACCACTGAATATGGCTTGCGCCGTACAGCCTTGGTGAGCGCGCCGGAATCTTCGTAGCCCACATACCCAGGAGGCGCACCTATCAGGCGACTCACGCTGAACTTCTCCATGTACTCCGACATGTCCACTCGAATGAGCGCCTGTTCGTCGGCAAACAGGAAACGGGCGAGAGCACGGGCCAACTCTGTCTTGCCCACCCCCGTAGGGCCCGAGAATATGAAGGTGCCTATCGGCCGATGGGGATCCTTCAGACCTGCGCGCGACCGGCGAATTGCCTTTGCGATTGCCTCGATTGCCTGCTCCTGGCCGACTACAAACCGGTGTACCTCCTCCTCCATCCGCAGCAGCCTTTGGGTCTCCGCCTCCTGCAGTCGCGTCACTGGGATCCCCGTCCAGCGCGACACGATGAAAGCAACCTCTTCCTCGCCGATAGTCGGGCGATGAGTCTGGCGCTCCTTATCCCACTCCTCCTGACGTTTCCTGATTTCCGCCTGTAGCTCACGTTCTTGATCGCGAAGCGCCGCGGCCGTCTCAAACATCTGGTCGCGCACGGCCTCTTCCTTCTCCTGGCTGATTTTCTCGAGATCGTCCTTCAGAGTCCCGACCTCGGGCGGCGGTACCTGAGCCGCGAGGCGGGCTCGCGCTGCAGCCTCATCAATCACGTCGATCGCCTTGTCAGGCAGGAAACGATCGGTGATGTACCGTTCGGCCAACCGCCCAGCCACATCCAGGGTTGCATCGGGTATAGAAACCTTGTGATGATCCTCGTAGCGAGGCCGAAGACCCTTGAGAATCTCGAATGTCTCATCGATCGTCGGCGGGTCGACAACAACGGATTGGAACCGGCGCTCCAGCGCACCATCCTTCTCGATGTATTTCCGGTACTCGTTGAGAGTCGAGGCACCTACGCACTGTAGCTCTCCGCGCGCCAGCGCCGGTTTCAGCATGTTGGAGGCGTCTATCGCTCCTTCAGCCGCTCCTGCTCCAACGAGAGTATGCAATTCATCAATGAACAAAACGACGTTCTTGGCCTGCGCGATCTCGTTCATCACAGCCTTCAAACGTTCTTCGAACTGGCCGCGGTACTTGGTACCCGCAATTACTGCGGCCATATCCAACGCCAGGACTCTGTGCCCATTGAGTGATTCTGGTGCGTTGCCCGAAGCGATCAGCTGTGCCAGGCCTTCGACGATGGCCGTCTTGCCAACACCCGGCTCACCAATCAGCACGGGATTGTTCTTCTTGCGACGTGAGAGGACCTCGATCACGCGTTCGATTTCCTTCAGCCTCCCGATCGTCGGGTCGAGCTGCCCTTCGCCGGCCAGCACAGTCAGATCTCGACAGAAGTGGTCTAGTGCCGGCGTCTTGGACTTCTTCTCTGAACGAGCTGCGCCGGGGCCCTCTTGACCACCCTTCTGTGGTGAAGGCATTTCGCTGCCCAACAGACGAAGCGTCTCGGCCCGAGCTTGCTCAAGACTGACCTCTGCATCGTTCAAGACCTGAGCCGCGATCCCCTTCTCCTCGCGAAGCAAGCCGAGAAGCAGATGTTCGGTGCCGACGTAGGAGTGATTCAGCTCCCGGGCCTCGCTCATGGCCAGTTCGAGCACCTTCTTGGCACGCGATGTATATGGGAGGTCGGGACCTTCAGGAGCCGGCGCCTTCCCTTTCTTGACCGTCTCCTCGATTCGCTGTTGGATTTCGTCGAGGTCGACACTCAAATTGGTGAGCACAGCGGCGGCCACGCCCTCACCTTCGCGAATGAGCCCGAGCAAAATGTGCTCTGTTCCGACATATTCGTGATGAAGACGCGCAGCCTCTTCCCGCGCCATCTGCAGGACTTTTCTGACCCGGTCAGTAAAGTTGTATCCGTTCATTCATTCATCCGGCTTTCGAGATGCTAAAACAGACCGTTCGCATCAAGATGATGCACGGGCCTCATCGGCCTCTAGCTGTTCTCTCACGTACGACGCCCGCGGGATAGAGTAGTCCCGATCGGGCAACGACCGACCTTCGGCATCCGCTAGGTGTGCTGTTTGAGTGAATATCAGCAGCTTGTTCAATGTGTATACACTCAAGTTCGGGACCAGGTTCAGTCCCACACCCAGACGGACACCACTCAACAAGTTCATTGTCTCGTCGAATGAGAGGCTCCGCGCGTACCTGAGCAAACCGTAGGCCCGCCAGACTTTATCGGCAATCACGCTCGCCGCATCGCGCTGCAACACCTCTCTTGCTTCCCGCTCATATGCGACAACCTGGCGTACGATCTTGGCCAGGTGATCCAAGAGTTCATCTTCAGATTTTCCGAGCGTTGTTTGATTCGACAACTGGAAGAAGTTACCCACTACCTCACTGCCTTCACCATAGAGGCCACGAAATGTGAGCCCGACCTGAGACAGCCCCTGAAGTACCTTTGCGATCTCCTTGGTCAATACGAGACCGGGCAAATGAACCAATACCGAAGCACGCAAGCCTGTCCCGGCATTGGTGGGACAGGAAGTCAGATAACCGAACTCGGGATGAAACGCAAAAGACAAACGCGTTCCGAGCTCGGCATCGAGCCGTTCTAGGTCCGAGTAGGCCTCTGCAAGAGAGAACCCAGACCGTAATACTTGCAGGCGTACGTGATCTTCCTCGTTCACCATGATACCGAGGTGGCCGTCGGTTATTATAGCGGCATCTGAACGAATCGACTTGCCGCTCTCCAGCCCTGCGAGTTCCTTTGACACCAAATGGCGCTCGTGCAGGAGCTGCCTATCGGCAAGATCGAGTTCAGTCAGCCGAAAGGTCGTTGCTTCCTCGAGTTGAACCGAATCCCGTTTTGCATCCAGGACTTGCTCGAGGATCGCTGACCGGTCTTCCTGCTTCGTACGAACCGTGAAAGCGTAACCTTGGAGATTCCTGGCAAGGCGGACGCGCGTGGAAAGTACAACGGCACTGTCCGGCCCACTGGCATCGAGCCAGGATATTCCCCCGTCCTTCAAGAGACTCAGATCGAATGTCATTCGAGCGTCCTCAGGCGGTCTCGCAATTCGGCCGCCAACTCGAAGTTTTCGGTCTCGATCGCCTGTCTGAGCCTGTTTCTTAGATCAAATACCAGCGCTTGTCTTTCATCCCGTTCGCCGGCGTCTGCGGACAGATAAGCCTCCCCTACATGATGACTCGAACCGTGCAAGCGTCGCAGCAGGTCACGCAATTGGGCTTCGAAGACATCGTAGCACCGGGGACACCCAAGGCGTCCTGTCTCCTGGAAATCCTTGAGCGTGGCCCCACAAAACTCGCATGCCTGATCAGATCCCTCAGGCGACCCTTGGAGTGCGGGCCCTTTGCCCATCGACGCCAGGAAGTCCGACAAGGGAAACTTCGCCGCGCTGACACCTGTCTCGATGCCCTTTTCAGCAGCGCACTGCTGGCAAAGATGAAGCGACTTCACCGAGTTGTCCTTCACCTGTTGAAGGTGTATCGCCGCCTCCCGTTCCTTACAGTTCTCACACAGCATTACGGCAACACCCCAGCAGGATCCGCAGTACGAAGGCGTCCATCCTCGAGTAACAGTACCCTGTCGCACCGCTGCGCGAGCGCGATGTTGTGGGTAACCACGACCAGGGCCGTCTCCAGATTCCTGGCCAAATCAAAGAGAAGGTCGTGGAGCCGCTCGCTGTTCTGATTGTCCAGGTTGCCGCTCGGCTCGTCGGCAAGGACCACAGACGGCTCCCGCGCCAGCGCTCTGGCCACCGCGCACCGTTGCTGTTCTCCACCAGACAGTTTCGCCGGCCGATGTGTCATCCGGCCCGCCAGTCCAACGTCCGCAAGGAGCTGTTCCGCCCTGCTGCGCGCCGCTGCTTCGGACGCCCCACCGATCAAGAGAGGCATCATGACGTTCTCCAACGCCGAGAACTCTCTCAGAAGGTGATGGAACTGGAACACGAAACCGATCTTCTCGTTTCGCAGTACATCTCTCTCCGTTCCGGAAAGCGCCGCGTACGATCGCCCTTCTACCAGGATCTCTCCAGCAGTCGGCACATCAAGCGCACCCAACAAGTGGAGCAGCGTACTCTTGCCGGAGCCACTCGCGCCCACCACTGCGATCACCTCACCCAGCCCGACCGTCAGATTGACATCACTGAGCACCTCGAGCATAGAGTCGCCACCGCTCGGGAAGTGTTTCTTGACCCCGCGGGCCTCCAGTATCGCACTCATTCGTATCGGATCGCGTCCACGGGGTTCAGCGTCGCCGCCTGTCGCGCCGGGTAGATGGTTGCCAGCGTGGCTACCGTGATGCTCGCCACGATGATCATGACGAGATCCAACGGATCCACTTCGACAGGCAGGTGATCGATGAAGTACACTGACGGGTTCAGATCGATAAGCCGCCGCGAATCGACGAACCATGCCATCAAAAAGCCCAACGCTGTCCCTAATCCAGTGCCGACTACACCTATGAATGCGCCCTGGAGAATGAATGCCT
>JBDGYW010000336.1:0-6890 GCA_039588935.1 Gemmatimonadota bacterium
GCTGGGGCGTCTCCGGCATACAAGGCCGGTGCCGCTGGCACGCTCATCAAGAAGCCCTGCGACGTCATGCGCTACCTGATCGAGGAGATCGGCGGCGGGAAGGTCAACACGGCGGCATACGACACATGCAACACGAACCTGGGCTCCGTCGAGTTGGCCTGTGACCTTCGCACGATGGGCCTGACGCTGGAGGAGGTCCTGGCGCGCTTGGCCTTCGAGAGCCGTACAACGCTCATCCCCGAGGAGACGCTAACGGGTCGCGAGTGGAAGATGGCGACGGCGCTCTCGACCTACGCGTTCACGGCGGCGTCGGGCTCGGTGACAGAGTGGAGTCATGGCGGATTCGCCGAGGTGGGCCGGGCGCTACGCGACGAGCTCGCGTCTCGGTTCACCTTCTTCTACGCGCCAGACTGGAGTCGGGGCGACGGCGAGGAAGCCTTTACCGCGATCCTCATTGCCAACGAGGATGATGACGACCTCACCACGCCAACCGCCGTAGAGCTTGCGGTCGCTACGTTCACCTTCGGCAGCATTGATGCTGACCCGATGGCCTTCCGTGCCATTCGCGACTCCGTGAGTGCCATCGACGTGGCGGGCTACTACGCCCACGAGCTGATACGGGGCGGCGCTCTCTTTGCCATCTCGGGCGTGCCGTGGTGGGAGGCCATAACGATCGAGGTCGCAGACATCATCAGCGTGACACCGCAGTGGGCCTCGGCTGCCGTCAAGTCACGCGTGATCGAGTACACGAAAGATCCGAGCACAGAGCAGATCGAGCTGAGGCTCGTGGAGGTCGAGTAAGATGAGACGAGCAACCCCCCTTCTGCTGGTGCTGGCCTTGCTGCTTTACGCGATTCCCGGTGGCGCCGTATCGACGAAGACCCGATGGGGACCGATCTTCATCAAGGAGCAGGCGGCAGACAAGGACAGCGTTGCGGGGTACGGGCAGCTCTGGGTGAAAGACCCGGGCGCAGGCAACCCCAATGAGCTTTGGTTTACCAGCGAGGACAACACGTCCATCGAGGTGGGCACGGGCGGCGGCGGGTCTTCGATCATACTCGACCTCGGGGACGATGATGTGAACGAGTCAACGGCCCTGATCGAACTCGCAACGGTGGGGGATACGAACACAATCTTCACGGAGCCGACGGCGAACAAGCTCCTGATCACAGTGAGCAACAACTGGCCGACTGCGGACCTTGCGGATGTGGCAAGCACGGGCGACACGGCTACAGCGTTCTTCAGCGCCGGCACGATCGAGCACGAATACGGCGGGCTCGAGGAAAATGTCTACGACTACAACGGGCTCATCAGGATCGCCGCTGGCGCGACGAGCAACGTGACGAACCTCGCGGAACTGAACACGGCAATCGGCTCTGGCCTTGTCACCGGGGCGCACACGGCGGACACGACTTGCTCGGACTCGGCCTGCACCCTGAGCACAGACGACACGATCACGCTAGAGGGCGGGACTACGATCACGGGCATCGAGAATGATGAGATGCTAATGGGGACCGGCTCTGGCACTGCTGCCTTCATAGCGATGCCAACGACAGGTGGCGGCTCTTCCTGCCACGGTGCCGGCGAGGCGCTCCAGTACAACACGAGCACGAATACATGGGCCTGTCTGACTGGCCTTGGTGCCGGCGGCACCGTCGATGACATCACGGCAGACGATCTCGACACCACCACCGGAGCCAACATCACCATCGCAGGTGGTAGCGGTATCACCACCTCCGTTGCGGCTGACACGGTAACCATAACGGGTCATGTGAAATACACGGACGGCGATGCTGTAGCCGCGACAGCATCCACGTACCTCGCCCTAGCGGGCGGCGTCCTCACCGGGGAAGCGACCGTTGACGACCTCGGATTGGCGTTTACGGAAGGCGACACGCTAACAGACTGCTTGACATTCCCGGCCGGTGGCGGCGGTATCTTCTACGACGCCTCGGAGGGCAAGTTCAAGAAGTGCCAGAACACCACGCTGTCAGACCTCGACACGGGCTCCTCGTTGTGGGTGGACCTTGCGCCGAACCTCGAGCCCGCCGACGACGGCGACGGCATCCGTTTGAACGATTCGGTCGGCACGGACTATTGCGTGGCAAAGCACGACGGAACAGACCTCGATATTGCCTGCACGAACACCACGCAGATCGACATCGACACGCCGGTGGCAGCCACCAGCTTCATAGCCGACGCCTCTGCGAGCCCCGGGATTACCTTGCTCGACAGCGACGCACCCGGCGCAGACAAGGATGTGGGCGGGTTTCTTGCGGGCTACATAGACGGCGCGGACGGAGCTGAGAACTCGGACGTGTGGATCGAGATCATGCAGGCCGGGTTGCGCACGCCTGTCTTGACCTACGACGAGTCACAGGACCGCTGGGAGATTCCAACGGGCAAGGGGTTCGCGGTCGGCACGACCCAGTGGGATGTAGCCGGCGCATCAGATGCCATCGACGGCGAAGTGATCGGAGACGATACCATCGACGACGACTCGATTGACTGGACCGACGTTACGTTTGCCGACTTCACAGCGCAGAACTGGCGCGTGTTCTACTCCAACGGCAGCGGTGTCATGGTAGAACTCGCACTCGGTGCGGATGGTACATACTTGAAGTCAAACGGAGCATCTGCGATTCCCACGTTCGACACTCCAGCGGGTGCCGGTGATGTAGCGCTCGTTGGCGATTGTATAAGCGGTGATTGTCTGGACGGAACGAGCGATGGTGGCTCATTCGTCAGAATCTACGACGGCAATTCCAACTATGGCGAGTTCCAGGTTCCCGATATTTCGGCAGACATCACGTATACATTCCCAGCAGCCACCTCGACGATTCTTGCTACCGACGGGGTTGGCACTAGCCTGACGGCTCTGGATGGCGAAAACATACAGGACGACACCATAGACGATGACTCGATCGACTTCGGAACAGGCACCGCCGTAGACTACGACGACATCACCACTGGCACGATCACCGGCGCCATCGACATGCTCACCACAGGAACAATCCGCGGCCAGGTTCACATCGTCACGACGAGCATCACAACCGATAGCCCTTCCGCCGATGAGATGCGCGGCAGTATGCACATTGCCACCAACGCTTCGGGATGCGACTACACGCTGCCCACGGCGGTGGCAGGGATGAGCGCGTGCTTCTACGACTACAACGGAGGGGGTGTTGTCACACTCGACGCAGCGGCTGGAGACGAGATCATACTCAACGGAACCGGGGTCGGCGTGGCGGATGCCATTGACTCGGCTGGAGATGTCGGCGACTTCATCTGCCTTCTTGCTATCGACGCAACGGACTGGATCACGCTCGGTAGGTCCGGGACGTGGGTTGACGGGGGGGTGGACTGATGCGCCGACTGGTAGTGCTTTCACTTCTCCTGCTGCTCTGCGCCTGGGCGCCCGCCACCAACCTGGGTGGTCCCGTCTCCGATACTCCCGGCGGAGCAGTCGGAACGGACTTCCGGGACGACCCGGCTTGCATCGGCGTCTACCTGCTCACGACCGGCACCACGTCGGCCGCGCACTCGGTCAACCAATGTACGCAGGGCGTCGATCCCGCTCCCGATGTCGTGTGGCAGGGGTCCGGTAGTGCGTTCAACGCCGCGCCGCCTGCCGGCTCGGGTACTTGCGGCTCGGGTGGCCTGTGCGCCGTGGATATTCAGCGCAACACCGATGAATACTTCCAAGGCGATGGGAGCAGCGGACAGTTCGACATGATGCTTGCCATTGCGTTCACATGGGGCTGCTGGTTCAACCCGGACAACAACGAGAACCAGAAAGCGCTGTTCTCCATGAACGATCAATACAACTGGGAGCTGAAGCAGACATGGCAAGACCCTCAAATTGAGGTGGTAGACGTGGGGCTCGACACGAGGGTGAACAACTACATGCCAGTAGGCACATGGGCACACGTCGTTGGCAGTTACGATAATCTGGACGCGACTACGGAGATGGGCGTGTGGTTCAACGGTCAGCGGAAGGTATCGGGGGCACAGGCCACGGCGCCCAGCACCTCCGAGGACATTGGAATCGGCGCCGATCATGGAGGGGGCCTCGACCTTGATGGTCAGCTCATGGAGTGCTTCTTCTTCGACCGCGAACTGTCGGCAGCCGAGGTCTGCGAAATCTTCCTATGCGGGTTCGATGGTCAGGCCAACGGGACCACTCGCGATAGCACGTTTGTGGGGTGTACATGCGCAGACATAACCACCTGCTGCTAGCTGTAGCGCTGTTGCTGCTGCTCGCCACCCAGGCGACAGCTGCGACCAGCGTCAACCTGGGCGACCTGAACATCAGCGCCGCCGACGTGCCGCAGTGGTATCCGGCCGCGGTGGCAGAGGCCAACTACATCGCGGCGCAGTCCTGGCCCGAGTATGACGCAACCTGCGAGTGCGCGGATGACTCGTGCGTAGCGGATGATGCGGGTGTCGGGCCGTGCACGCCGGCCTCGGGCACGATCCCGTTTCCGAATAGCTGGGACTGCTCTCCTGCCAACATCGCAGACGAGACCGGAGCGGCAACCACAGACTACAGCGACATCACCTGCATGCTGCGAGCTGCTACAGATAACTCGGTGATCTACCTGCCGGATGGCACCTACGACATGGGCGACGCCATTGACGAGACCATACTGATTGACCGAAGCAACGTCGTGCTTCGGTGCGAGTCGAACACGGGCACCATTTTAGAGGTCAACGAGCTCGGCGCTCAGGGGACCGCGTGCACCCATACCCACACATTCACACACAACGTGGTGTGCAAGGGTATGGCCGTCAGTATCGGTAAGCCGACCGATCCAACAGGAGCGTCTACCGCGTGGACCAGTGGCTTTGGAGAGGGAGGTAAAACGATAGGGGTTGCAAACGCCTCTGGCTTTACGGCAGGGGAATGGGCGCTCCTGTACATCGCAGACCCCGGGTGGGTGGATAAGGACTTACAGGTCACCAAGTGCCCCACCTACTTCGATATAGCAGGGAATCAGCTGAATACCCAACTCTCGCTCAATACACTGGGTAGAATCGAGAGTATCGACGGCAACACGCTCACGCTGGAGCGAGGGCACCACTTCGACTACACGCTAGACGGCACTACATGCACAGATGAGGCGGTCGCCCGACCCTTCACGGCCCCGCTAGAGAATGTTGGTGTAGAGAATTGCAAGATGATTACGGACAGCAGCATAGTCCAGGCGGACATCGGGGACGTCCCGCTTGTCGGCATAGGCACCACCATCGAGTCTTGGATTGTAGGGAACCATCTTGAGCGTGCCGAGCAGGCCGTCCTCACTGTAACGTTTTCTTCGAGGAATTGGATTCAGGGGAACACCTTCAAGAACTTCGGATTCATAAACTCCAATCAGTTCAACACCTCAGGCGTATCTATCAATAAGGCCTCCAGCGATCATGTGATAGAGAACAACTATTTCGTAGACTTCGTTGTGGCTATGTACATGATTCAGGGCTCGAGGGGGCATGTCATGGGGTACAACTATCTACGCCAAGGAACTCCCCCGTACGCCAAGGAAAGGGGCATCTTCATCCACGGGCAGTACAGCGGGGAGTTGCTCGTCGAGGGGAACGACACAGACGCGAATATCTCCACGGACATATGGTGGGGCAGGCAGGGTCCGAGGATTGGGTTCTTCAGGAACAGGTCCGTGACACCCACGCCTGATACCTGGCGCGACGCGTCGCTCGGCGCCAACTCGAACGGAGAGGGGCGCTGGGTTCAATCCTCGAATGATCCGCACTCTACCGACGAGCTGTTCATGATAGGGAACACCGCCGAGTATTTCTACACCAACTGGGTGCAGAGTACGGATGACAACGCCCTGGGGTCTACCCAAGACGTTGACAACTACTCAGCAAATATGTGGCTAGAGAAGAACATCTCGCGCATCGCGACTACGTGCAACGGCGACCCCGGCGAATGCGTGGGTGGATCGGAGCCGGGTTCCCTGTGCACCGTGGTAGGCGACTGCGCTGGCGGGGCGTCGGCGTGTACGCAGAAGGCGTCCAGGTGTGGGTTCCACATGGATACGCCGGAGGCCACGACATCGTGCGGCACGGCGTATGGAGATTGCCTAGCGGGTACGGATGGACAGGGCATCAACGGCATCCTGGGCAACAACTACACGGGCTCTGCGCCGAGTGCCGACCACGCGAACGACACGTCCATCCCGCATAGCCTCTACCGAACCTCGGCCCCTTCGTGGTGGTGCCAGGAAGCGTGTGACTGGGACGACGTTCACAAGGGCATCGGCGCCTGGGGCGACGACTTCGGCGGCACCCTCTGCAAGCTGCCCGCGGAGATCGTGCTCGTGGACAAGACCTCCTGCACGGCGATGGGTGAGGCGCCCCACCGAAACGAGGGCATCTCCCTAACGGGCGCGTCCATACAGTAGGAGACCCCATGCCCCCGATAAACGGAACACAGCAGAAGTGGATGCTAGCAGTATCGGGCTCAATCGTGACTGCGTTGATCGTTGCCAGCATCTACACCGCGATCAACGTCTGGGCCAACCAGCGCGGGATCGTGAAGGACGTGGAGGCCAACGGCGCCCTCATCAGTACATGGTCCAGTCAAGGCTCAATCTCACGTAGCGACATTCGCGACCTTACGACACGCTTCGATGCCTTTCTCGAGTATCAGAAGAGCCTACTCGAGGCAACCAACAAGAGGTTGACCTATCTCGAGGAGCACAAACAAAAGGGGGGCAAGCGATGAGCCTCACCACTGCCATCGGGATTGGCATATCTGCGGCTGCTGTGGTCTTCGGTGGATACCACTACGAGCGCGTGCATCTGCCGGCGTTCGAGTTGATCCAAGCCGAGGTGCTCTACGAGAAGTGCGTCCGGGAGTGCCACGAGGT
>JBDGYW010000337.1:0-6883 GCA_039588935.1 Gemmatimonadota bacterium
GTTGGTCTTCGTTTCCCGCTTGTTCCACGTCCCATCGCAGCAGATGACGATTCTCTTTGACACAACAATACCTCCGCTGACGGTACACCAAAGCCTGGCGACAGCGATGCTTTCACGGCACGCTGCACACCCGTGACGTCCTACGCCTGAACGTTCCTTTCCAACTCAGCCGACACTGTACTAGCGGGCGATCAACTGGCGGTCAATTCTGCAGGGTGCACAGTCAACTGACGCACTTCATCGAGGAGATCTCGCCCTTAACCTTGTCCGGCAACCGACGGATTTCCTCAACCAGTCCCGTTCCCTTGAGTGTGTACAGTTTCTCCTTGAAGTCATGATGTTTGTAGAGCAAACACTTCTTGCCATTGGGCAACTGGAAGCGAATCGACTCCGCTTTGTCACCGAAACCGGAGCCCTGCGCATCTGCACGCTTGAAGTCGGGAATGAACATGTCGTATGTGCCGAGTACTGCTAAGCGACGCCCTTGGAAGTGCGTGTCTTCATACATCTCCACCCAGGCAGTCGTGTCTTTCACGGCGCCACCTGCGCACTTGTCAACAGGCGGGCGGAACTCAGCGAATCGGAACTTCCCGGGCTTCGTTCTCCAATAACCGGCTGAGTAGATGGCGAGCGTGCCACGGTCCACGTAGGCCCCAGAACCCGCGCTGAAGTGACCGTGGAACTTCTTGCACTCGACATGCAGGTTGGCAACCTTGGTAATCCTCGGTTCTTCTATCGGAGCGGTCGGAGACGCAGGTTTCTTCCTTGCGCCTGGTACTTGCACGTGAAAGAGGTCGGCGTAGTCGCGGAGGTTAACGATCGGTGCGAATTTGCTGGTGTGATGGGTTCCTATCAGGTACAACTCCCCGTCATCCTGGCACACGAAATTCAAAGTCTGATAGTCACCAAAGTCGCAGGACTGTTCACCGACAGCGAAGACGTCATTCACAAACCATCTGCGCGGCACGCTGCGGAACCCTTTGTTCAGGGTTTTCGTCTTTGACAGATAGAAGTCCAAACACTTGCCCTGCTTGCCCTTTCCTCCGTTTACCGCCACGAGGTAGTGTCCGTTCGGCAATCGCGTGAATGCCACGGCGCCCGCCTTCACACCCTTTCGCGCTATCTGCACAGGCATTCTCTTCGGGATCGCCGGGTCCGTCATGTCGAGGAAGAGAACCTTGGACCGCTCCTTGTCACCAAAGTCGGGAGCCTTGAAGCCCGGCTTCAGTGCCGGGATCGTATTCGGCGGGGGGTACTCTACCGGAATCGCCAAGACATCGCCAACGACGTCCATACCCCCGCCGTGCCAATGTTGGTCATCCAGCTTCACCACGGTCACGACTCGGTCCAGGTGCGGAAGCGGACCCGGCACATGCGGTCGAGATACCAGGTTTGGCCACCACGGCCCAACCTTGGGCCGCGAGCCCATTTTGATGACGAAGAGTTCCGAACGAGGCGTATGCGGGTCGCCACCGGTTACCGCCATAAACTTCCCGTTCCCGAGACGCTGCAGGCCTTGAAAGTGGTTCTGGTACCCGTCGTAATTGTCGGGTGATTCGATGTAGAGGCCTTGCGGAATCCCTTGCGAGAGGTTGGCGATGAGATGTTCTCCCTTACGCGGTATGCGTGCGAAGGCCGCCTCGACGTTCTTGAGAGTCGACTGCGTAACACTCACGGCGCCGGCGGAATTGAGTTTGTTCAACGAGAGCAAAGTTGGTGCGGCGGGCATGAGAATCCTCCTCACAGGGTTTGGCTGTCTTCCATTCGTATCTGATTGGTTCTGTTACGCCTCAGTTGCACGCAAAAGCCGCCGTGACGGCTTCGACCATCCTGCCGTCGGCTTTCTTTCTCGGTCTGAGCCGGAACTCGTAGCTGCCGGTTGTGTGGTCCAGGTAGAACCTCGCTTCCCACCTGTCCCCTCCGAGCGCCCGTACCTCCACCCTCGGGTCGTCGTCCCAGAAACGGCTGACGGCACCGCTCGGAGAAGTGTGCTTCAACTCGAGGAGAAGGCTGCTTGCAGGAATGAGCGAATCGGGCGGTGCGTCGTTCCAGCGCACGGAGACGTAAGCCTGCCCGCAGGTCGTCTTCGAGATGGCACGTTCCTCCGGGTACTCTCCGTCGGGCACCGGGAAGATGCTCGTAGACGGTGACGGCCGTTGGATGATGGGGCCGAGCAATACGGTCGGCTGCGAGAAGAGTGACGCCGCAAGCTTCCCGTATTCCTCTTCCAACACCGGCAGCGTCTGATGCCCGAACAGGGTCGCGCCGCCCTCGTAGTGCTGCAGCATGTACTCTTCAGGCGTGGTGAGATAGAGGATGTAGCCGTTGGCCAAGCCGATCAGAGCTGTCGCCGGGTCGTTTTGGCCCGCTGCCGTCGCCGCGCGATGCAGCGCCTGCCTCAGCCGATAGGAAGCGACTGTCGTCACCTCCGCTGGCACGGCGGCGAGGAACATCTCACCCACTCTTGCCACCATTAGTTGCGTCGAGCGCGGCAGCTTGTCGTCGTTCAAGATGGCGCTGTAAAGGAGCGCCGGCGGTTTCCGCTTGGGACGCTGCAGTGTGTCCGGATTGTCCGGGTTCAAAGCGGCACCGCCCTCCACGAAACCGGATGAGAGCACAAAGAGCGGACGCTCGCCGTAGAACCTCATGTGCGCTTCCTCGGCGCCGCCGAGCATTGCGGTTCCCACCATTGGACTGGCAGGTAACCGGCTGCCACTCGCGGTTACGTAACCGTACAGGTCTATGGTCTCGAATGCTCGTCCCAAGGTCACATCGTCCGAAAGTTGCCGACCCAAGCGGTCGTAGAGATCGCGCGCCTCGAGAACTATCCGGTCACCGATGCGGGCCATATCTCGCCGTGCTTCTGAGAGGCACCGTTCGGCCTCTGACGGCGAGACCGCCTCCCAGTGATCCGGCGGCCGAGGCGCGCGCGCTCCTGCGGGGCGGAAGCCACGCCGGAGCTTGGGCGGCCGGCAGCGAGTAATGTCGCGCCAGGTCGGCGAAACGTCTCCTTCCGCGCCGGTCGCCCATAGGTGTACGCTGTTGGGGCGCGGGTCGTCTGAAGACGAAGCTGCTGCGATACCCGCAATGCTGTCGAGGAATACCTCGAGGCGGCGATTCACATAGCCGTGAATATCCGCATCGTACAATTCGTTGACAGCCGGTATCACCGTCGGGTGTATGCCGAAGATGCTGAACGCACCGGCGGGCGTGTATTCGCCGGAGTCCGCGTCCCGGATGTCCACCCTGAGCATTGTCCAAGTGTTTTCGACTGCGGTTTCGGAACCAGCCGGGAAGCCGGGCGGCACCACACCCCGGTTTGCCAGGTACGGCTCGTAGCTACGATTGCGGCTCACTCCCGTTATGTCCGCGGTTCCCCACGCGACGCGGGCGGGCCTCAGGCTATCCGGATCCCCGGCATTGGTGACAGCGCGTGCGATACGGCCTGCGAGGAAATTCACCATCACCGTGTCGTAGCCGGCGACCTGCGACGAATTCTCGTTGAACGATTGCTCGGCGTTGTAGTGTGACGGCGCCGCGTGAGTGTGCGTCGCAGAGAACAGCAGCGTGGTGTAGTCGATTCCTGCCCTTCTGGCGACCTCACGGTGCAGGTTGGGGGAGATTGCCTGGAGGTCCGCAACCACGATTGTGAGTTGCTCGCCGCTCCCGTCTTCGAGCACGAGCACCCGGGCGTAGAGACGCTGTCGGAAGCCGCGTGAAGGAGCGCCTTCCATGCCGTAGCCCTGGAGGCCCGGTCCGGGAGGCGGTGTGATGTCCACCTTCGCAAAGCCGGCCTCGAGGCCTGGCTGCAACGCGGCCGCGTCCTGCGGTGACGCCGACACCATGGCCGGCGTCAGAAGAGCCAGCAATAGACAAACGCCGGTGCCGCCGAGCTGTGTCGTCTTCATCTTGGACCGATGCCCCCCGCGATCGAGATCGTGACAGTCAGCCAGTGCCAGGTGACTCTGTCATTGATGTTGGATAGCGCGGCCGAGGTTTGCCGAGTGCGCGTGTCGATGTTGTACTGAAAGCGCAGAGGTTCAAAAAGAAAGGCAACGCTCGGGAACGATCGAACGTGAAGCAGCCGAGCAAGCATCGTATGCAACTCGGCGACAAAGGTCGGCGACACCGCGATGTGGGTGAGGCCGTTATCGTCGAAATGGGACAATTCGCCGGGGGCCGGATCCATACGGACAGCAAACCCGGCCACCCCGTCCAGGTAGATGGACGCCTCGACACCTACGGAAGAGACCGGGAAGCGGAAACTCGCGGTCGTTTCCAGGTAAGCGCCCTTAACCTCGCGATAGTCGTACCAGACGGACACCTTAGGAGCGAAGAAATGCACCGGGCGCAGTTCGAGGCTCCCGAACACTTCTCCGCTGTTGTGTTCCGAGCCGCGGCCTGATGCAGCAGTGTTGCCGAAGAATCGGTAGTCCACCCAGCCGAGACCGAGCACCACCGGATTCGAGTAGAAGCGGTACATGACGGAGAGGTTCGACTCGGTGCGGCCGCTCTCGCCGAGCCCTGCGCCTGAGAGTTCGGTCGCGTCGGTTCTACCCAGCTGCCAGTTGTTCCAATACTCGACGGTGAGAAAGCCCTTCCAGATGCTGGCCGCAGCGTAGGCGTTCGGTTGCCACACCCAGTCGTTCGAGCGAGTGAGACCGCGCCAGACGTACTTCGAGGTCAGCGTGTTGTCGGCACCGACAACGAGCTGGGCGCGCGTCTGGCCGCAAAACGCGAGCATAGCCGCGACAGTCAAGAAGAGACACGTCACCGCGGAGCGGAGCCGGACTGTGAGCAGACACATTTTCGTGTTCCCGAAGCAAACAGGCTCAACCTACACGACTTCAATCAACAGTCGGTCAATTCCACCTTTGGCGGAGTCAACTCGTTTTCGTACAGCGTCTTACGGCGTACCAGCGTGCCAGAGAGTCGGCTCAAAGAAAAGCTAAGCCCGACCCGCCTACACGCTAGGGCGTTATTGGGGCATCGACATGCGGGATTGGGACATTTGTCTATGAGGAGCGGACCAGATGGCCGATCCTTGTATTGCAGACGAGCTTTCTCACGCCGAGAGGAACGTTGCTTAAGCTGTGAGGAAACTTCCTCGAAGGAGAAGAAAGCTTCCCGACGCCGAGAGGAAGGGTGACCAAGACGTAAAGAAGCCTCCTCCTTCTAAACGAAAGCGTGCCCGAAAGAAGATTAAGCCTCCTGAGACCGAACGGAACGTTGCCGACGACGTGGAAAACGGCGGGGAAGTATCCGTAAGCCTTCGATTGACGAAGGCTTAAATGTCGTCGTCGCTGAGGACATGTCATTTGATCGTAGCTGAGCGGCACCAAATGTCCCATCTACGTACCCCAGTGCCCCAAAAACGCACTAGACGACCCGCTCGAGTCTTCGCATTATTGCTGCCCGCTTCTGGAGGTGGACAAGAACGGACATTCATGCCGGCGGCCAGTTCGGCCCCGCCGCCTGACAGACGCCGTAGTAGACGCCGTACTTTGACGCCGCATTAGACGCCCGCCTGACGACGAGACCGCCCGGCCTCCGATTGCACAGCAGCTTCTGCCAATCGATCGCGAGGTGAACCATGAGAAGTGTTGCCAATCCTGTAGACCGCCCCAACGCGAAGAGCCCCTTCAAGACCGGGTGGCGCCCGCCGTTCCCCGACATGCGAGATTACACGCCCGACCATCCAGGCGTAGCGGCGCTGTCGAAGCAGCTCGGGTTCGGGGCAAACGTCAAGAAGGACTTGAAGAGTCTGGGCGACGCACCCGGACCCGGTGAGAATCTCTCCTATTCCTGGCTGCCGACAAAGATGGACCTGAGCCAGCACTGTTCGCCCATCGAGAACCAGGGGGCGCTGGGTTCCTGCACCGCCCAGGCGGCCGTTGGAATTGTGGAGTACTTCGAGAGGCGTGCTTTTCAGCAGTACATCAACGGCTCGCGGCTGTTCGTGTACAAGACCACCAGGAACCTGGACGGCGTGACCGGTGACGTCGGATCATGGAATCGGTCGGCAATGGCTGCCCTGGCGCTCTGTGGATGTGCACCGGAGAAATACTGGCCATACACCGATGCCGTGCCCGACTTCGACGAAGAGCCGCCCGCGTTCGTGTACGCACTGGCGGACAACTACGAGGCGCTCAAGTACTTCTGCCACGACCCGCTGTCGGCGAACAGACCCACGACAAAAGTCCTTCTTTTGGTGAAGCTGTACATCGCCGCGGGCATCCCCTCGACATTCGGATTCTGGGGCTTCGAGGAAGGACATTGGGACGGCGGCACCTATGTGATGCCGTACGAGGACGGCAAGGTCTATTACCCGGCTCCAGGTGATTGGGCCAGATGGGGTCATGCGGTGGTCGCTGTCGGCTACGACGACAAGAAGAAGATCAAGAACCCCGATACGGGGCAGATAACGACCGGTGCCCTCATGCTCCGGAATTCCTGGGGCACGGGCTGGGGCGACAACGGCTATGGATGGATTCCATACGCATACGTCCTGGACAAGATCGCCCTCGATTTCTGGTCGCTGCTCAACATGAAGTGGGTCGCGACAAAGCAGTTTGGGCTTTGATGCTAGAAGTTGGTGCCGTTCGGGCTCCATCCGGGGCACGAACGGCACCGGCCGTGCAATCTTACTGACGGTTTGACCGCAACGCTCTGCAGATGAGATAGTCGAATGTCAATGCGAACAGAACTCTCACGGCGCACTGTGGGAAGACTCGTCAAGCAAGCAGTCGGAAAACGGGCCGACGATTTCACCACGAGAGAGTTGGACCAGCTAGCAGCGGAGTTCGTTACAGCCGGTCGCCACGCAGTAGGAGTGGAATCGGGTACCGCCTATCACGCGGCCCGGGCGCTCGAGGCTGGTCTG
>JBDGYW010000338.1:0-6878 GCA_039588935.1 Gemmatimonadota bacterium
GGTTGCGAAGGATGAGCCCCTGTTGGGGGTACAGTCCGCCGATTTTCAAACGCAAGGGGGGCTGCGGTACTGCTTGTGCAATTTGAGGCTAGAGGACGGCACGGTCGTCGAGGGCCAAGTGCTCGTCAAGGATGCCGTAATCCACGCCGGTACGCCCAAGGAAGAAACTCTGACGGGCGCGTTGACAGTCGGTGAGCTGGCCGCGGTAGATGCGGCGATTGCGAAGGTGGCGGCGAAGCTGCTGGAAGAGAAAGGCCTTGAGTGGGCAGACACGTTGCCTCAGAAAGTGGAGGATCCCAAGTAGGGTTCTCGAACAACAGGCTGAAGAAGGAGTGCGAAAATGAAATGGATTACGATCCCAGGACCGGTGCAGATGCCGAAGCCCAACGGCGGCACGCAGGAGTTTTTTCTCAAGGACTGGCATGACCAGGGTCTGTGGCCGTTGCCGGAGTGGAGAGAGGACGAGACGTCCTACCGACACTTCTTGGAGATCCAAGCGAAGTTCGAGGGCATAGACGATCAACCTGGCGAGGTCGTCAAGTTGACCGACGAAGAGTTCGAGGTCTACAAGCCGCGGGTGTTGTGGAAAGGCAAGAACTTTCCGTCCGGCACGAGCAAGGAGCTCATGGTCCTTCTCGAATGCGTGATCACGACAAAGAACGAAGACCCGAGGCCGAACGCAAAAAAAGACGGCGACGGGGTCGAGGGGGAAAACGACGAAGAGGGAGCGGCCCAGGGAAACAACGGTAGCGGGGAAGATCCCGCGCAGGCGGAGGCATGAAATGACGAAGGAAGGCGACGCTTTCGAAGACATCCAGAGCGATATCCGTGGTGCGGGGGGTAGCCTAGGCTCGGGCGGCATGGTCGACGCGACGCGTGAGCTGCAGAACGTGAAGTACACGATCTCTGCCGATGGCGTGGTGTTGGAGGTGCCGTGCATGGGCTGCTACGCACGCTACCAGTTCCACCTCGCGTGGCCCGAGGTGATCGCTATCAACTGCCAGCTGTCACCGGCGTTGGCGTTTCAGAACGCGCCTCAGTATCGTCAGCATGCTGCCAATTGGCAGCCGGCTACCGAGGCGGGCGAGTGGACCTACCCCAGTTGGCGCTGCAAGCGCTGCGGGGCAGAGCCGAGCTTCACCATCAGCTCACGCGACTGCTACCACTACGTGCGGCAGGGTGTGAGCAAGGGTGTTTTGCAACCGCAGCTGGCCCAACAGATCGGGCAGCTGTGCCACCAGCTGGGGGGTCAGCAGGTACGAGGGTAGTGGTCGACCAAAACCAGATTGCCGCGGCAGTGCTGCAGCCGCATTTCGACGCCGTGCGAGATGTGTTCGTCACGTTTTGTCCGGAGCCTGGAGTGCGGCTCAGCAAGCTCGACGGCGTCGACTTGCTGGTCGAGGACTGGGTGCGAGACTCGGAGCGCCACTACGCGGCGGTACGCGAGGATGGTCATTGTATTTTCCTCGCGCCCCAAGCGGTGTCCCTGGATCTGGAGATGTTGACCGCGGTCCTCTGCCACGAGTTTGGCCATGCGGCCGATTTTTGCTACCCAGCCCGCTGGTGGCCTTCGCGTAGCGAGCCAGCTGAGTGGCTGTCCGATGCGAGCAGTCGCAAAGCGAAGCAGTGGCGCAAGGCTTGGCCGACCCGCGGGAAGGACCAGGTCGAGAATGCCGCCGACTCGATCGCCCATGCGGTAACCGGGAAACGCATCGGCTACTGTGGGCCGTGCGTGATTCAGTGTTTCAGTGGCCGGCAAAGGCCCAAGGGGTTGAGGTAGCTATGGCAAGAAGGAAAAAGCACAAGGATGTGGAGTTTTTGGTTAGCAGTGCCGGGCCGGCACTCGATGAAGTCGTGTACGACACCTTTGCGGCCGCAGCGGAGTTTGCGTTGTCGCACGCCATAGCTACAGGCTCCGCCGATCTTGACGTTCTCGTCTATAGCGAAGCTGGCGCGCGGTGGTACGGCGGTGACGATGCGGTCGACGAGTACCTCGAAGATCCCGAGGCCAGCGTGTTCGAGCGGTTCGAGATCAAGGTCAACGCCATGGGGAGGGTGCCTTAGAACGTGAACTTCCCCGTCACCCAAAACCAATCCGCCGTAGGCCTCGGCGTCTTCGCTGGGCTGTTCGTCGGCAAGTGGGCCTTCGAACACTTGTTCGTCGAAGGGCTCGACACCAAGATGCGTCGTGACCTGATTGCGCTCGGTGCGGGTGCGGGCGCTTGTTACGGGTTGGCGTACCTACTCGACGTGGACTTCAACTGGTTCACGACGACCGGAGCAACGCAAAAAGCGGAGCAGTGGTGGAGGGAATCGGGACCGTGAGGAGTTGAGCATGACTGATGGCGTGATCGTAATTCTGGAAGGTGTTCCTCATGTGCAAACGACGCACACTTCGTGGGACGAGCCCGTGCGCCTCTATCACTATTGGCCGCTGCCAGGTGCCACCGGTAAGGTGGAGGACGGTGACCGAGTCCACAGTAGTAGCGGTGGCATGGAGATAGTGCAGACCCGTATGGGCTCGCGCAGGTTCTGGCTGCCTCAAGGTGGTGACACTAAGGCTGCGCTCGTGGACGAAGAACCGGTGCCGCCTCCCCGCACGAGGCTGGAGACACGTTGGCACCAAGGGTCTTGGGAGAAGAAGACCAGCAAAGGGTGGGTGGTCGCGTACGCTCGCCCGAACCCCGGGGAGCGCATCTGGTACCTGGACGCTCCTGGCTCGGGTCGCTACTTCGCGCGCAAGACGGGACGACCACCGAAGAGCAAGCCGTGGGAGCTGGTGCCTACACCTTGGCAGCTCGGTGACACGGAGCGGTTCAAGACGTTGACGGCGCTCAAGATGGCTTATCCGGGGCAGTGGAGGCTCGCAGGGCCACGATGAAGCCGGTACAAGGACACCCGTCGGTCTGGGCCGAGGTCGTGCGCGACCCATACGGTGGCCTAGTGATCCATTGCTGGTGCCGCTACTGCGGTGACGACTGGCGTCACCGCTGCGACTATCCGCAACGCGTGCAAGCGTGGATCGATCGCTACTGCGCGCAGCACGCTCACGGTGACCAGGCCGTACGGCAGCATTTTTTTCGTCGTTACGACGCGGGGCTTCACGCCCTGCACAGGGGGCAATAATGTCGGATGACTACGAGCGCAGAGTAGACGAATCCACAACGTTGTTGGGATCGTTGATAGGGGGGCTGATCTATTTGCACGGCGCCGAGGTGGTTCGCGAGGCTCTTCGGGCTACGGTAGACAGTTACGCTAAGCTCGAAAAGGCTACCCTCTCGATGGTGCCAGGTGTGCAGGCCATGGCCAAAGCGGCGATACGGGACGGTCCACCGAAAAAGGATGACCTCTGTTGAAAACGAAACGCCGCAATCCTCGACGTTCTCAGGCGGCAACGATGCCGGCGTCGGAGTACATCCAGCCTCCGCAGAGCCCGGCCGTTGAAGAGGCTCGGTGGACCAAGGAGATCCTAAAGGGCAACTGGGATCGGATGCGCTCACTGGTGCCCGACAGCTGGATGCCCACCCTCGTGCGTCCCAACCCAATGCCACCGGGAGTGTTGGTCGAGTATGGCTGCGGCGTGTACGGCTGCGTCTACCCAACCAATGAGCCAGAGGTGGTATTCAAAATCACCAGTGATCCATCGGAGGCGGCGTTTGTGGCGGCAGCGATGGAACTACGAGACTGGCCGGCGGGTATGGTGCGTTACCACAAAATTGCTGAGCTAAAAGGTCTGACTTACCACAAGCGCCCGGTGTTCGTTTTGTGGCGCAACGAGGCGTACAACGTGGGCGGCGTTGCCGAGGGATTGCGTGAGGAGTACCTGGAGCAATACGGCTGGACGTCCTGCGACGACGTCGTGACGTTGCTCAAGCGGTTTTACGATCTAGCGAGCGACGCCCGGGAGAGTTTTCGTAAGGCACTGTTTGACCAAAGGCGTGAAGTGCTGCGCCTCGTGCAAAAAGCGTTATCGGGTGCCCCTCAAAACGAGGTGAGCAAGCGTGCATGGGATATCGCGTACATCTTGCGCGAATGCGCCCATGTCACCGACGTCATGGCCGAGCAAACGTGCGGGGGATTGGTCGGCGATGCGTTGGGCTTCTACCTGGCACAGGGTATGTTGCTGTGTGACGTGCATGGGGGCAACGTCGGTGAGGTTAGCCCGGCCAAGCGCGGTAAGTTTGGCGAGCTGGTCATCACCGATCCGGGCCACATGATGCCCATCGAGGAGCGATGGTTGAAGGTCGAGGTGCCGAGCGTATGAGGGGCCCATGGTAGAGCTGTGGCAGGTGCTGGTCGTTTGCGGGACGCTCCTCGGCGTGATCGGATGGATCATGTCGCGCAACACCAAGCTGCGTCAGCGCTGGCTTGCCGCCGAGCGTGAGAGCGCGATGTGGCGCACGAACCTACGCAAGGCCGATGCGCGTCTGGCGGCCGAAGTGGCCCGTGCGATTAACAAGCGACGGGAGCGTGATGACTGACTTCGTCGCATGGTTTGGGCCGGTGGCGGCATTCCAGGTACCGGGTGCAGTGCTTCCCGGCGCTGAGACCATGTTCTTCTCCTGTACCGGCGATGGCGCTGTAGCGCCCAGGTGTGCGGATATGGCCGCGTCGCTCGGCTACCCCAAGTTCAGCATGCTCGACGACGCTGCTGAGCAGGTCAAGCTCGGGGACAGCACGCTTGGTGCCGTCGTGCTCGTGGCCTACTCGGCCGGCGGCGCAGTTATCCGTCGTTTGCTCGAACGTCCTGAGGACCGCCAGCGGGTGGGCGCGGTGGTACTGCTCGACGCAACCTACAGCGATTGGGCGTCTCCTGGGGTGCCGCGCATCGAGCCCTCTTGGGTGGATTTCGGCGCCGAGGTGGCGGCCGATCCGTCGCGACTGTTCGTGGCCACGGCTAGCCCTTCTCCGAACCACGGACTGCCGACGGCGGTCGAGACGTTGCGGGAGATGCGCAGCCAGATCGAGCGTCGTGTCGGAAAGCCGTTTGAAAAGCTCAGTCACTTTGCTGGCATCGAGCCGTCCCCTGAGGCTGCGTATCGTCTTGGTGGTATTTGGTTCGCCGAGTATGGCATGCAGCCGCTGGGCCATGGGCACCACCAGCTGGCCAAACAGGTATTCGAGAGGTTGGTTGTTCCGTGGCGCACCGATCCGGTGCAACCGGGTTACCCCAAGCGCCCCCAGGACGGTGCCGACGATTCGCCCTGGATGAACTTCGTGCTCTTGGTAGCTGGGCTCGTGGCCGGGTACAATGTGGTCAAAGACCTAACGGAGGAGTCTTGAGCTTCCGCTACTCAGAGAAGATCTTGAACGAGCACGGCGTACTCGTTCCCACGACGTGCAAGGGTAAGGCCTGTCAGCCCTGTGCGACGAAGCGGTTGGCTGACTGCATGTACCTCAAGCGATTCTGCGACACCCGTCAGGCCGAGCGTCTAGGGATGAGCCGGAGCTCCTGTGAGCGCATGATGCTCGATGACGAGGGCCGTGCTGTGGTCGACAGGGCGTCGTCAGTGTACTTGTCGGCCCAACGTCAGACGGTGGCTCCAGCGGCGTACTCGCGGGCGCAATCGGTACGGCAGAAGCTGGCGGCGCTGCTCGCCAAGCGGGACTTCGTGCTGTACTGGGACGACAAGCAGGACAGCCCCATCCGCTGCCTCGTCTATCCGGCCATCATGAAGGACGAGGCGGGGGCGGCCTGGGAGTCGGCGGGGTACCCGTCGAAGATGCGCGATCCGCGGGAGTCGTTTTTTAGTGGCTTCTCGCTGCTGACGACGACGTCGAAGATGGGCTGCTTCAGTTGGAATTCAACTGCGGGTCCCCCCGACATGATGGGGACGTGCCGCGCAGCCAAGCTGGGCTATCTGTACAGCAAGGCCGAGGACGTCGTCCGTGCGCAGGCGATGAAGACCGACCCGAACATCACGATCGATCCCGAGAGCTTCATCTGCAACGCTTGCTACGCGACCAAGGGCTGCTACGGCAATCCCTCGAACGTCGTGGGTATCCTGGCGCGGTACATGTTGGCCAATGCACTGCTCGGCGTAGACGGGGTGCGTATCAGTGAAGCGCGGCGCCCCAGGGGCGTTTACGCGGTGCCGCAGCCGTACTGTGGGCAGCTCATGCGAGCGGCCAAACGTGAGCAGAAGAAAACGGGTCAAACGTTGGGTGACATCTTCGTCGAGCTGGCTCAACAGGAGGGCGTGCTCGAAAAGTCACGCGCGGGCTTCGTCGATGTCATGGTGGTTGCTATCGAGCAAGCCCAACAGCGGATCGACGAGAAGCGGAAAAAGCTCAAGGCGTTTGGTTTCACCGTGGCCGAGTTCTCGCAGGCGGAGGCCCAAGCCAAGGGGTTCGAGCAGGCGCGTGAGCAGTGGACCCAAGCGAAGCCGCCGTCGAAGTCAGCGCTGGCCGAGTGGCGCGCATCTCGCCCGCAGCCGATCGAAAAGATGTACGCTTGGGCGTTGCCAGATCCGGGCTACTTCCGTATCCACGACAGCGGCGACATGTACAACGACGCGTACTTTCAAGCATGGCTGAAGATATGTCGAGAGCTGCCGTCGGTGCGCTTTTGGGCGCCTACCAGGATGTGGGTGGTGGAACGAGGTCTCAAACTCAGCAGTGTGATGTCGGTACCCGAGAACCTGGCGCTCAGACCATCGAGCTTGCATTTTTCCGAGATCGCTCCCACGCTCGATTACCTCTCGTCGTTGGGCCTACCGGTCTACGAGCCGGGTGTTGGCGGCGGCTATTCGGCGGCGAGTGGTTCAGCACCGGATGCGCCCACGAAGCAAGATTGGAAGTGTCCGGCCTACGAGCACTGGACCAAGGACGGAGGAGCCATTCGGCGGCTGAGGCCAGGCAGCGAAAAGGGTGTTGGT
>JBDGYW010000339.1:0-6866 GCA_039588935.1 Gemmatimonadota bacterium
CTGACCTCTTTCCCCGGCACCCCTGTGCTGGTTGACACACACTGCCACCTGGGCGACGCGCGCTTCGACTCTGACCTATCGGTCGTGGTCGAGCGCGCGATTGCTTGCGGGGTAGGTCACTCCATAGTGATTGCCGACTCTGGGCCCGCAACCGAAGAGGCTATCAGTCTGGCGAGAACGCATGGTCTTTCCGCAACCGCAGGCGTTCACCCCCACCAGGCATCGACCTGGACACCGGAGATTGCCGAACTCATTGAGCGTTCGCTGTTAGATCCTGTCGTAGTGGCTGTCGGTGAAACGGGCCTCGATTACCATTACGATCTCTCTCCGCGTGACGTTCAGCGGAGAGTTTTCTCGAACCACCTGGGGCTTGCCGCCCGCCACAATCTGCCGGCGGTGGTCCACTCGCGCAGCGCCGACGATGACCTGATCGCAATCATCCGCGATTGTGATGCCACTCTCGTACTGCACTCGTTTTGTGCCGGACCGGAGCTCTTTGCAGCTGCACTCGAGCGCAATGACTATGTCTCATTCAGCGGAATGGTGACCTTCAATTCTTGGAATGATGTTGATGCCATCCGTAACGTGTCGGCGAACCGGATTCTCGTCGAGACCGATTCTCCGTACCTTGCGCCGATCCCTCATCGCGGAAAACGAAACGAACCATCGTTTGTGGTTCACGTGGCGGCGAAGCTCGCGGAATTGCGTGGTGTGAGTCTGGAACAGCTCTCACGGGAAACCACGGAGAATGCAGTCCGGTGTTTTGGTGCGAGGGTGGATCCGGCTAGCTCGGCTTAGTTACGGTGAACTAACTTTCTGACGCCGCTGACGCTGCCAATGCGGCAGAGGCGGGAGCGGTGGGAGAAGAAGATACTCAAAGGAGCAACTCCACATGGAAATCGTTTCAACTTCCGATGCGCCGCAGGCGATAGGTCCGTACAGCCAGGCAACAGTGGTTGGGAACATGGTTTTCACCGCAGGTCAGATTGCACTGGATCCGGCTTCGATGGAACTGGTCGCTGGTGATGTCGCCGTGCAAACGGAGAGAGTTTTTGCGAACTTGAAGGCAGTGTTGGCGGCGGCTGGGACGAGTCTGGATTATGTTGCCAAGACAACGGTGTACCTTGCCGATATGGCCGACTTCCCAGCGATGAACGAGGTTTACGCTAAGCATTTTGGCGATCACAAACCGGCGCGCGCCACTGTGCAGGCAGCGGGCCTGCCAATGAATGTGAGCGTCGAGATCGACGCGATCGCGATCAAAACTTGATACGGATTCTCGGGGGCGGATCGGGTCTGGTGGCCTGTGCGGTCTTCAAAACCGTTGGGAGACGCCTTTGGCGGCTCTGGTGGGTTCGATTCCCACACGCTCCCGCCAATCCGGTCTTGTTGGAGGGTGTAGGCGCTGGCAAGAGGTGCGAGGGACGGTGAGTTCAGCCTCAGGGTCCTCAGCCATTCCACATCAGATGCATTTTCCAGATAGACGTGCACTGCTTCTCGTGAATCCTGAAGCCGGTCACGGCCGTGCTCGGAAGGCGGCGGGGTCGCTGCCGGGCGTGGCGAACGATATGGGCTGGGAGGTTGAGCAGCGCGAGACGCGAGAGAGCGGTCACGAGGTCGAGATCGCGGCGGAGGCAAGTAGGGCGGGTTGGCCGGCTGTAATTGCAGTGGGTGGGGACGGGACCGTTCACGGCGCTGTCAATGGGCTGCTCAGTGAGGGCGCGACTGAGACGGTGCTCGCACATGTTCCGGTGGGGACTGGTAACGACCTGGCAAAAACGGTGGGGCTCGACAAGCGAAAGGCACCTGAGCAGAACCTTCGCAGGATTCTCGAAGGAGAAGTCCGCAATTTTGATGTCGGACGGGCGCTCGATGAATACTTCATCAACAGCGTTGGAGTAGGGTTTGCCGCCGAGACCGCAAAGAACCTCGCAAAATTTAAGAAACTCGGTGGGTTTGCTTCCTACGTCGTTGCGGTATATCAGACTTTCTTCACATACAAGGCTCCCGAGCTGGCGGTGCGGACGTCGGCGTACTCCGAGCGCGGGCAAATCCTGATGGTCGAGGTTACGCTCGGAAAAACGACCGGTGGAGGGTTCACGGTGAGCCCGTCTGCCGATCCATGTGATGGGCTGCTGGACGTCTGTTTGATACGGGAAGTAGGTACGCTGACCTTCCTTCGCTACGTGCCCAAAGTGATCCGCGGCACCCATGTAGGGCTGCCACCTGTGGAGGTATTCCAAGCGGAGCGTGTCGAAGTGGAGTCGTACGCGGGGCCATCGATCGTTCACCTCGACGGTGAACTGCGCTTTGCCGACACAGAATCGCTTGTAGTTGAGATTCTTCCTGGTAAACTTCCGGTCCTATGCGCCGTTTGAAAGTGCTCGTCCTGATCGCGACGCTCGTTGTCCCGGTGCCGCTGACCGCTCAGGTGGTCCAGCGGCCGCCGACACAGCAGCAACGGCGTCCCGATCCATCGGATACCATTCCCGTGCCCGCATTTCGATTCGATCCGCCGGTTTCTCCCTTCGGAGCGTTCGGCCTATCGATGTTGCTGCCCGGGTGGGGACAAGCGGTATTAGGGCGCAGGGGGTCTGGTGCGTTCTTCGTCTTCTGGGAGGGCTTGACGCTGACGATGACAGTGAAATCTGTGCGTCAACTACACTATCAAGAGAAGACCGGCGTTCACGCCGATTCGCTCGACAACAAACGGGCCGAAATCGAGGATTGGCTCGTGCTGCTCATCTTCAACCATCTGGTGGCCGGAGCTGAAGCGTACGTGTCGGCGCACCTTTGGGATTTCCCGGCCGAATTGGCGGCCCGGTCACTACCTGGCGGTTCTGTCGGGTTCGGTGTCAACATCCGATTTGGAAGAAGTAGCAGCCCAATCAGGAGAACTCTCGAAGTGTTGGGCCATCCGAGGAAATGACGGCATACCGCTGGCCCTCCACCCAGGCCCCGGGGTTCAGGTACCACCGATTCTCTCCGCATGATTCAAGTGCTGCGCGGTGTGTATGCCCCAGGACTACCAGGTCCAGTGTCTGCCGGTCTTTCAACAGCGTCTTGGCATATTCGGCTTGAGCTGCAGCGGCCCTGGACACGACGGATTCATCGTACCGCCGGGTGGCCAGGTATTTCGACAACAGCCGAACCATTCTAAGGGCGATGTCAGGGTGGAGCAGACGAAAGGCACGTTCGGTCACGGGGTGTCCAGTGACACGGTGCATCAGCCGACCCGTCCTATCCAACTCTACCAGCCCGTGGCCGTGTGCAACCCACGACGACCAGCCAGCAATGTCCAACTCGCTAGGGCCGCCAAAATACTCCGCATCTAACTCACGTTGCCAAAAACCGGCGCCCCAGCAATCATGGTTGCCGCCAGTTACTGTCAATCGGACACCGGATTGCTTGACTCGGACAAGAGCCGCCAGAGTCGGAAAGACCGCTCTCGGAATCACAGACCGGTACGTGAACCAGAACTCGAAGAGGTCGCCGTTGATTAGCAGGTGATCGCAGTTGTCGGGGACGGTCTCGAGGAATCGATGGAACGCCCCAGTCGTATCACGGGTGTCCTCGCTCAGATGAGCATCAGAGACGACTATCGCTGTCGTTGAACTGGCCACGGCGGAGTATACTGGACCGCCTCGAGTGCCCGCAACCTCTTGTGGCGTTTGACTTTTGGCTCGGGAGCACCTTATCTTGCTCCCGCTGACCCACCGCGTGCTCCCACTGTGCTCCCACTGGAGGGAATGAATAGATGTCGTCGGAAAATGCATTGGGTCTCATCGAGACAAAGGGTCTCGTGGGCACCATCGAGGCGGCGGATGCCATGGTAAAGGCTGCGCCGGTCAGTCTCATCGGCAAGGAGAAAGTGGGCGGCGGCTACGTGACCGTCATGGTGAGAGGTGATGTCGGGGCCGTCAAGGCCGCGACCGACGCCGGAGCTGCTGCGGCGGAGCGGGTGGGCGAGTTGGTCTCAGTCCACGTCATCCCGCGCCCGCATCAGGAAATCGAGAAGATCCTCCTTCAGCGCGTCGCAGGGGATTAGAAGGTGAAGTGGTCCGGCCGGGCGCTCGGATTGATCGAGACGCGCGGCCTGATCGGCGCGATCGAGGCGGGTGACGCCGGAGTGAAGGCGGCCCCTGTGGACCTTGCTCCTGCTGAGTATGCGGAGGCCGCGTTGGTGACCGTCTGTTTCCAGGGCGATGTCGCGGCAGTCAAAGCCGCCGTCGATGCCGGCGCGGCCGCCGCCGCGCGGGTTGGAGAGTTGGTGTCGGTGCATGTGATTGCTCGCCCCCACGAGGACCTCGACCTGTTCGCCGGGGACGGCGGGGCTCCCGTGGGGGTGCAGCCGGTGGCGCCTACAGAGTCGGTGGCCGAAGATCCCGGCAGACTGATGTCGATGAAGGTTGTCGACTTGCGACGTGCCGCACGCACTGTGGAGAACTTCCCACTTCGGGGCCGGATGTTGGCCCGAGCCAGCCGAGACGAAATCCTCGATGGGTTCCGCAGTCTGGGCTTACTCTAGCGCCTATCCTGCCGTGTTGTCGCCGTTATGGATGACGATCTGAGATCAATCCAAGAAGCTCGAGACAAGATCGGACGCGCACATGCTGCCGCCGAAGAGCTTGCGGGATTGAGCCAGGAGGAAGTAGACCGTTTCGTCGTCGCGATGGGCGAGGCGGCCGAGCGAGCGGCTGCCAAGCTGGCAAGATCTGCGGTGGACGAAACCGGCATGGGCCGCTACGAGGATAAGGTCACCAAGAACCTCTTCAGCGCCGTCGACGTCCGTGAGTACATCCTCCCACTGAAGACGTGTGGTGTCATTCGGGACGACTCTGAGCGTCGCGTTACCGAGCTTGCGGTACCGATGGGTGTTGTGGCGGCGTTGTTGCCGACCACGAACCCCACGTCGACAGCGATCTACAAGGCACTCATCGCGGTCAAGGCACGGAACGCGGTGGTTTTTTCTCCGCATCCGCGCGCGACCGGCTGTGTACTGGAAACGGTGGAGATCCTCGCCGGAGCCACCCGCGCCGCAGGTGCTCCAGCTGACGTCGTGCAAAGCATGGGCACGCCGACGCTTGAGGGAACCAATGAGTTGATGAGCCACCGGCTAACCGCGGTAATTCTGGCCACTGGCGGAGGGCCAATGGTTCGGGCCGCGTACAGTTCCGGAAAACCGGCATTTGGGGTAGGACCCGGGAACGCGCCGGCTATCGTAGAGCGATCGGCCGACGTTGCGCAGGCCGTGGAGGACATCGTTGCCGGGAAGGACTTCGACCATGGGCTAATCTGCGCCGCGGAGAACTCACTGATCTGTGACGCACCGGTCGAACGCGATGTGCGGGCTGAGTTGACCGTGCAGCGTGCCATATTCGTCGAAGGCGCTGACAGAGATCGTCTAGAGCGCGCGATGAAGGATGTGCGCACCGGAGGGATCGCGGGCGCAGTTATTGGGCGGCCGGCAGCCGAAATAGCGCGCCGTGCCGGTTTGAACGTGCCAGAGGATACACGCGCCTTGGTGGTTCAGTGTGTGACGGTCGGGCGGGAGGAATTCTTCTCGAGAGAAAAACTCTCACCTGTCCTTGCTTTCTATGTCGAGGATGGCTGGGAGGCCTGCTGCGAGCGGAGCATCGAGCTGCTCCGCTACGGAGGAATTGGGCATACGCTGGCCCTCCATAGCAACGACGAGCAAGTGATCGAGCGATTCTTCGTCGAGAAACCTGCGTTTAGGATCCTCGTCAACACGCCTGCGGCGCTTGGCGCCATTGGTGCTACGACGGGGCTTCCACCGGCGCTTACGCTGGGGCCGGGGGCGTGGGGTGGCTCCTCCACGAGCGACAACATTTCGCCGATGCATTTGTTGAACATCAAGCGGCTGGCCTACGGAGCGCGCTCGTACCGCCGGACTGGCGGCCAGACGGACGGTGGGGCTGGGTCGGGTACTCCCATACCACCAGACCGCCCGACCTCTGGAGGGGAGGATGAGGGCAGGGTGCGTATCGGAGAAACGCCGCACCGCCGCAACGCCATCGAAGACGAAATCCGTAAGACCGTAGCTGAATTCCTGGCCGAGCGAAGGACGCGGAGGGGACAATGACCCCGGAAGAAGTGGAATTGCTGGCAGGTAGAATCGCAAAGCTCATCACTGACCGAGGGTGGGTGCCGGAGACTGTGCGGCCCGAACCTCCTGGTAGGCCCAATCCCGAATCACTGCCGGCATGGGCCGGCGCCGCGCAAGCCTTGGAAGACGTTGCACCCGTGGTCGTGGGGAGAAAGCAGCCGAGTACCCGCCGGCCGGCATATGATTCACTAACCGTTGCCGCCCGTGCGGCGGCGGCAGGCACAGGACCGGCTCCATTGCCGGGTGGCAGCGGCGTGGCGTACACTGATGCGGTGGGAGCAGTTGATATCGTCGCTGCTGTCTCAGCGCGCCACCTGCACATGGCTCAAGAAGATTTTCAGAGCTTGTTTGGACCGGATCAGGAACTCACCCCGCAGAGAGATATTTCACAACCGGGGCAGTTCGCTGCAGAGCAGCAGGTTCGAGTTGTGGGTCCAGCCGGTGCCATCGACGAAGTTCGTATCGTAGGGCCAGCCCGCTCGCATACTCAGATCGAGCTCGCCGCGAGCGACTACAGGGATTTGGGGGTAGATGCTCCGGTGCGTCACTCTGGAAACCTGGCGGGCAGCGCGGCCATCAGACTCGAAGGCCCAGCGGGGAGCCTGGATCTGGAGGAGGGGGCGATAGTGACCGCCCGTCACCTGCACCTCGGCCCCAACTGCTCGGCTCGTCTTGGCCTTGCAGACGGTGACCGGGTCGACCTGTTTCTGGGATTAGGTGACCGTCGCTGTATTCTGCC
>JBDGYW010000340.1:0-6856 GCA_039588935.1 Gemmatimonadota bacterium
AGGTTAGGCTTCGGTCGCGCAGAACGGAAACCTCCAGCGTCGAAGCATGGTCGTTGGTGCAGCGCGGTGAGAAGGCGCGAAAAGACGCTGAAACGCTCTTGAACCAGGATGATGTTGACGGTGCGCTGCAGGCTCTCCTGAGTGCGGACTCGCTGTTGGAGCTTGCGGAGTTCGCCGATAGGTCCTGGGTTGAGCCGATGATCGTGCGCGGATCTGTGGCGAATCGACTCGCCCGCCTTGCGGAAGATCGGAGGGAGGCACTCGAGTGGATCGAGGCTGCGGTTGCGCATGCCGACCGTGCACTCGCAATAGACGCATATGAGGCAAGGGCGTTCGAGCTACGAGGTGTGGCGCGGTTCCTCCAATGGTACCGGTACCGTCCATCGATTCGCGATGAAGCCGACAGACTGTTTCAATCGGCTCGCCAGGACCTGAAGGATGCTGTGGAGGAGGACAACACTCTTGCCAGCGCTCACAACTCTCTGAGCCTGCTTCATGTGCAGGAAGGGGACTTCACATCCGCGTCGATCGAGGCCGCGCGTGCGTACGAGGCAGATGCCTACCTGGAGCTTGCCGACGACATTCTAACGCGGCTTTTCTGGTCCGCGTACAATCTTGAGCAGCCTACTCAGGCTCTCGGTTGGTGTGACGAGGGCCGGCGACGATTCCCGGAGGATGTTCGTTTCGCCGAATGCCAGATGTGGCTGCTCACCACGGGTGCGAAGGATCCGGACGTGGATGCGGCGTGGCAGTTGGGCTCCGAGGTGGCGGATGGGACGCCGGAGCCCGATCGAGAATTCATGCGCCACGCGATGGGAATCGTGGTCGGCGGCGTGCTGGCTCGGGCGGAACTGAGAGACAGCGCCAGGAATGTCCTTGTTGCTCACAGGGCGGGCCCAGATGTCGATCCGACCTTGCAGCTGAAACAATACGAAGCGTACATGCGAGTTCTTCTGGGTGACATGGACGAGGCAATTGATCTGTTGCGGGAGTTCTTCGTGGCCAATCCAGAGGAGGACCATGGTGGCGGGGAGAGCGGTGAGATTTTCTGGTGGTGGCGTGAACTTCAGAATCACCCGCGGTTCGGAGAGGTGATGCGGTAAGGACCCTGAGATGGGCAGCATCTCGACCAGCGTTGCTTGGCACGTTGAGTGTCATAATCGATTTTCTGGAAACCCCAATCACCGATTAGTCTGTCGCATCGGCGCAACACGATGCACCAACTCAACAGACCAACTTCCACAAAAGCCTTGTTGAACGGCGAGGATCTGCGTATCGTTGATACGATCTTCAGGTATGGATCATGCTTCAGGTAACGACAACAACCTCAGAATTCACATTTTCTAAATAGGCCGGCGGCTTTCTTCTACGCTGCACAGTCTGATTTGGGATTTGCTTTCAGCAATTGAGGCCGACGTTTCAAGTTGAATGTTGGGATCCATCTCAGTTATGGGAGTCAGTGCTATGAAACGCCTCACACCCTTTCTCGCCCCGCTTGTGCTCGCCACAGTATTCTTTGTGGCTTGCGAAGATTCGCAACTTCCAACTCAGAATGAGTCTGAATCACCCGCGCTGGCGATCTCGGATGGGGCGCATGACGACTCGCCAAACATGGAGTCGAATCCTGACTTCTTCTTCTTGCCGCCCATCGTCCCGAATCCGGGTGACCACCCTGACTACGAAGAAGGTGAGTTCAATCCGTATCTGGTTCCAATGCTGCGAATCTGTCGTAGGGACGACACGTCGGATTGTGCTGTGGACGAGACCGCAATGGAAATCAATGCAGATTCGACACATTACGCCTTTGGGTGGAAGAGCGGTGAGCCTGGGACAACATCGGGAGTGGTGTACCGTGTCAGCGTGTATTTGGGTTTTGGTGATGATGAGGTGGTGCTCGGGTACCGCGACGTGTTGCCGGTAGCCACACCTCAAGAGGTCCCGAATCACCCTGAGGAACTGGACATATACATCTTCTTGAACGGTAACAACACTCCGATCAAAGTGCACATCGAGAATGGCGCCCTGTGTCCGGACACGAAGGACTGCGTCACGAAGTCGGTGGACCTCCAGGCGGGCGGTGACCTCGTTCTCACGACAGGTGAGGCACTGTATGTTCCTCCGCAGGACGACGTTGAAGGCACTCCCACGCTCACGATGAACGTCTGCAGGAACGGGAATGGCACCCTCGTCAGTGACCTGCCGATTGACCTGCCCAAGTTTGGAGCGTGTGTCGAGATCGACGATCTGGGCGCTAACGTGTACCTCGACATTCCGGCGGTCGTCTCGATGTGTGACCTGGATCCGGCCCAGCTGCCACCCTACCCACAGAGTGAGCTAGTGACACTCCACCGCTGGCACGGCTACGACGAGATGACTGGAGAGGGTGGCAGTGTAGAGGCGCTGCCCCACGCCCATGCGTGCGAAGAAATTGCTAGGATCAACATGCCGGCTGATGAGAGTTCCGGCATCTTCAGATATGCGAAGGCTGGGTTGAGAGTATTGACGGAGCACGTCAATACCATCTTCACCCCTGCTCGGCTAGATGCGTCCCCTGCGGTGTTGCACCGAGGCATGGGTGGCACGACACCAATCTTCAGCAGATTCCAGTTCGCCCTCCCCGCAGAGATGCAGGTCGCGGCAGGAGATGGGCAGGTGGCGTTGGTCAACACCGCGGTCGAGATACCACCGCAGGTGCTCGTCACGGATCGAGACGGAACGGCCGTCGAGAATGCAAGGGTGCGTTTCCAGGTAACCCTGGGTGGTGGGTTGGTGGTCCCAGTGTCAGATTTGACCGATGAAGACGGTTTCGCGTTTACGTCCTGGACTCTTGGCGATCAATTCGGGTTGAATGAACTCAGAGCATACGGCATCGGCATCGCCGATCCGGACGATGCCGGCCCGTTCATGCCTGTAGATCTAGGGAATCCGCTCCTCGAGTTCCCTGTCTCATTGCAGACAGGTGAACTCTTCTTCACGGCTATTGCGTGTGAACCCGGGTACGGAAGCATCCCGGAAGCAGGAATTGACGGGGTGATGGAGGACTCTGAGTGGCAGTGCGCGAAGAGCACGCCTTTCACCGCCAATCTCTCGGGTGGCTCGACCGCCGATGCCACTTTGTACTGGATGAATGACGCAGACAACCTCTACCTCGCGGTCAGCGTTGTGCGAGACTCGGAAGACAAGGTGAACACTCTTCGGTTCGAATTCGACAATACCGGCGATGGCCGCTCGGAATTCGACGACATCATTACCCTGAACGGCGATCTGCAGCAGTTCAGCGACATGTATGCGGACGCCAAGTGTGCAGGCAGCAAACAGTCGAGCTGCGGCGATCTGGACGAAGGAGGAGAAGCCGGGCAGAATGGAGGAGGTGCGCAGAGCTACGATCCTGTCACCGGCCGCAACGTTTACGAAATCTGGCACCCGCTCAGCGGGGATATGTACGATGTTGACCTCCTTGCGTACCCGGAAATCAAGCTGTACCTCACATTGAGCTTGGGCAAAGGAGCCCAGGGGAACACGCAGTGGCCCGGCTTCAAGGACTATACGTCGGGTGCGGAGTTCAATATCCTCGTGCCTCCACAACCGTAACTGAGATTTCACGTCAACACATATCTCGGGGACCCAGGCAATGCCTGGGTCCCCTTTTTTTTTGAGTGCGCCCCTTGGCGACTACCAGTTTCTCCCCTTATAGTTGTCCAACATCGTTACCCATCACTGCGATCATGCAGCCGCACTACGGAGGCACTATGAAGGCGAAGTGGTTCAGAATTCCCATGTTGGTGGTCCCGGTCATCGTTCTTGGCGCATGTGCGGCGCCTGAGATGACAGAGGAAGGGATCCTCGCTCACGCCACGGAACTGCACGGAAACCTGCTCACGATCGACACACACGTTGACATTTCGTCCAATTTTGCCACGGCGGAATCGGATCCCGGAGTCCGAGGCAACCAGAAGGTCGACCTTCCGAAGATGCGAGAGGGCGGCCTGGATGCAGTCTTCTTCGCTGTGTACGTAGGGCAAACGGAGCGTACACCGGAGAACTACGAGCGGGTCAAGGCAGATGCGATGAACAAGTTCGATGCCATTCACCGCATGGCCGAAGACATGTACCCGGACCAGATCGAGATCCCGTACAGCGCGGATGATATCGAGCAGATCAACGCGAGCGGCAAGCTCGTTGCGGTCGTATCCATCGAAAACGGATATGCCATCGGGCAAGACATCTCGCTGGTGGAGACGTACTTCGATCTCGGTGCGCGCGCGATGACGCTTACACATGGCGGCCACAACGACATCGGCGATTCCTCCACCCCACGCGACTTCGACGAAGAGGAAGAGCAGTACGGCGGCTTGAGCGATTTCGGCAGGGAAGTCGTGGCTGAGATGAACCGGGTGGGGATGATCATCGACATTTCGCACGTGTCGAAGAACACGATGCTGCAGGTCGTTCAGCACTCGGAATCACCGATTATCGCATCGCATTCCGGCGCGCGTGCGCTTGCCGATCACCCCCGCAACCTGGACGATGAACAGCTGTTGGCACTCAGGGACAACGGCGGCGTGATTCACGTCGTCGCATTGGATGGTTTCCTCAAGGTCTCGCAGGAGAAAGATGCGGCGGTCGACGAATTGCGCGAAGAATTGGGCCTCACCAGCTATGCCGCGTTCCGAAACCTGACCGACGATCAGCGTACCGAGTATGAGCAGCGCACGGCCGAGTTGGATGAAAGATGGCCGCCCGCAAACCTCCAGACCTATGTGGACCACATCGACTACGTAGTACAGTTGATTGGCATCGACCATGTGGGCATCGGCACCGATTTCGACGGCGGCGGCGGTATCGAAGGCTTCAATGATGCGACTGAGGCACCCAATGTGACGGCTGAACTCGTGCGACGCGGTTACTCAGACGAGGATATCACAAAGATCTGGAGCGGAAACCTTCTCCGCGTACTTCGCGACAACGAGCGCGTAGCCACGCAGATGCAGGAGCATGGGCACGTCCATTAGCCGATATGGGTGTGTCGATCAACCAGATCGAATCTGAGTGAGTTCCACGTAATGAATGGGGCAGTGCAGGTGTGCCACAGGTGCCGCCGCTCTGCCCCAGAGTCTTTTCCCCTGCTGGCAGGTTAGTGCAGCGACTCGAGTTCGGCCATCTCCGCCTGGAGCCGCGCATCCGCGTCCGGATCCAGCTTCAGCGGCGTCGACACTGCGGCTCCGTCTTGATGAATCCTCGTTCGACGCATCCAGGTCACGATTGCCAAACCTCCGAACAGAAACCCCAGACCGGGTACTATCCAGGCCAATAGGCCGATTCCCTGCGCGCGCGGTACCGTGCGCAGTTCCTCACCGAAGACCGCGTACAGTTCTTCTTTGATGTCTGCCGGTGTCTCGCCGGATGCAAGTTGTTGCTTGATGTTTGCCCGCAGCTCATCTGCCTGAGGTGATGGGCAGTTCGAAATCGTACGCCCAGGGCAATACGGACTCAGAACCGTCTCGAAGATCTCGCGAGCATCACGGTTCAGTGCCTCGCCAGTTTGTGCCTCCATTGAAGAAGCTGACAGAAGGGGCACCAGCAGTAGAACGAAACAAGCGAACTTCGCCAACAGACCTATCCTTCCTCTCCATCCGGTGTATCCAAATACGTGCCGAAATTTAAGTGAGCCAGGCGGTATATGTCGCCCCTCTGCACGTAAACAAAGGTGAACGGACCTCGTTGGGCTTCATCGGGCGCTCCATCCCGGTCGCCAAAAAACCAGACTCCGGTAACGATTGCGGCTGGCCAAAATACCGCTGAGTGGATGTCTTCGACCCAGAGGTCTTGCTCGGCCGCCCTGCCGCCGCTCACGAAGCCGAAACCCTCATGGTGTGCACGCACGGCTTCAATGCCTGTTATCAAACCTTCTCGCTCGGAGGAAAAATAGGTCACGCTGGAGTCTGTGAGAGACAGCTCATCGACTTGCGCGAGATCGTAGGTGTTCCAGAGATCTACCCATGCGTTCACGTAACTTTGCGCGTCGAATGGCTGGCTCGATTGGCCTCCGTCGCACCCTGAAGCCATAGCGGCGCCAAGGAGGACGAGGGCGGAAACCGTGGCGGGTCGAAACCTTGTCATAAGACGTTCCAGTTCATTGTCGTGGGAGTGTGTGTGGTCAGGAACGTATCTGCAAATTGCGGATGGGTAAAGAAGACCTGTTGACGTTTTCGGCGAAGCAGCCCCATTTCCCTTCTGGGGGAGAGTTACGATCAGGGGAAATCCGCATGCATGAACTCCAAACATGCAAAATGCCCTTCTCGTTGGGCTCCCGTTCGTCGTTTGCTGCGCAGCAAATGAACGACGACGGTCACCACGGGAAGCGCCGGTGCGGCTCGGACCTTGGGGCCGCTGAGGCCGTCGAGATCTTCGCTCGAAGCAAGGATCATCGGCATGGCACCAAGAATCGACTTCTGTTACACAAGGTCGGCATTCTCCACAGGCTCGTGTCGACTCCACTCGGTCATAACCCATTGACAAACAACGATTTACAGCATCGAGACACCCGTCGGCCGCCCCGATAACTGCCAAAACGGCACCGATTTGAAGCTTCAAGGGCTCGATCCAAAGCTTCGATTCGACGATCGGAAGCTTCTATTCCTCGATTCAACGCCTCAATTCGATGATTTAAAGCCTCAATTTTTGAAATTCGCAGCTTCAAAGAGCTGGTTTGAAGCTTTCAGTCGGCAACTCGAAGCTTCGATTTTTGAAATTTGAAGCTCAAAATCGGCCATTCGAAGCTTCCAGTCACCCATTCGAAGCTTCAAGTCGACAGTGCAAACTGACGAATCGCCCGCTTGCAGCGCTCAGCCGGCCC
>JBDGYW010000341.1:0-11623 GCA_039588935.1 Gemmatimonadota bacterium
AAGGAGGTCGGTGCCCCCCAACGGTTGGCGATCCTTGTTGAGGGTGAAGGTCTCTTTAACGACGCCACGGCAATCGTGCTGTTCAAGATTTTGCTGGGCGTGGTGGCGGCCGGCTCGTTCGGTTGGGCGACAGTAGGCTCCGGAGCCGTCGATTTCTGCGTTGTTTTCGCCGGCGGGATTCTCGTGGGCGCAGGCATTGGATACATCATGGTGGTTGCGCTTCGCTTTGCGGACGACGACCCGCTTGTAGAGGTTGCGCTGTCGACTGTGGTGGCTTACGCAGCCTTCCTCCTTGCGGATCACTACCTTCACGTCTCAGGAGTGATGGCAACAGTTGGAGCAGGCATTGTCGTCGGCACCTACGGAGCAACGCGCTTCACACCAGAGGTCAAGTCGTACCTGCACCGGTTCTGGGACTACGCCGCGTTTGTTGCCAACAGTCTCATATTCCTGCTCGTCGGAATGAGCGTCAGCCTGGATCTGCTGTGGGAATACGCCATTCCGCTCGCGTTTACCGTTCTGGCGGTGTTGCTGGCCCGAGCGGTAACTGTGTATGGCATAGTCCCAATCATCGGCAAGCTGCCAGGTGCTGACCCGATAGGAATGCGATACCAGACTGTGCTTTTCTGGGGCGGCCTGAAGGGCGCCGTTGCCTTGGCGCTCGCACTGAGTCTGCCCCACGAATTCCCCAACCGCGACCTCATCGTTACTCTGGCGCTCGGTGTCGTTCTCTTCACCCTGCTGGTAGGTGGTGTTACCACCGGCCCGCTAATCCGACTACTTGGGCTCAATCGCCCATCTCTCGTGGAACGGATGGGAACAGCAAGTGCTGCATTGGCCGCCAAGAAGAGAGCGCTGGCACGTGTGGACGGGCTTGAATCCGCCGGTCACTACTCGCGTCAGCTACTTCTGCAACTTCGACACGACTACGACGGACAGGTGGCCGGTGCTCGGCAAAACCTCGCTGATGTACGGCGAGAAGCGGAGTCGAACCCCCATGTGATGTTGCAGGTGCTGTGGTCAGAAGCGCTGTCTGTCGAACGGGCAAAGCATCGTGAACTGTTTGACCGAGGCGCGGTGTCGGAACCGGTATTCCGTGAACTCGAACTCACGCTGGACTTGCAGCGTGACACCCTCAAACGAGGTGACATTCCAATCGAATTCCCCTCGACCGCTCCGTTAGAGGTACGCGCAGAAGGTTGGGTAGTTGCAGCAATCCAACGGATCGTGCCGCGCTCCGGCTTTGTTGAACGGTACCGGCGCAGGGAACTCGCTGCGAAGCACGAGCACTTCAGCGCGGTTCTGGCGGCAAGTGAGTGCGTCGCTACCGAGGTCGACAACTTGGCCAACTTGAGTGGAGTAGATCCCTCGGTGGCCCAGCAATGCCGAGCGCACTTCGACAAGCGAGCCCAGGAGGCGATTGAACAACTCGACTCTATTGCGCAGGTCTTCCCCGAGTATGTGCAGGCGGTTCAGACTCAGACCGCACGCCGAATCGCTCTCGACGCAGAAGTCGCCGCGGTCGAGGAACTCGCGTCAGTAGGAGGCATTCCCGAGTCAGTATCGAAGGCGGTCCGAGTCGGTGTGGACAAGGCGTACAGAGAACTCGCCCGACAGCCGTTGTCGGCGCTGGAAGCACGCCCCGAGGAACTATTGAAGCGTGTACCTATGTTCGAGAGCCTTGAAGAAACCGATTTCCAGAGCCTCGTCGACGCGCTTGTTCCGCGGACAGTCCTGGCTGGTGAGAAAATCATTCAACAGGGCGAGCGCGGAAGATCTCTGTTCCTGATTGCACGGGGGGTCGTCGCGGTTCTGGTGGTACAAGGAACAAGGCCGGCTTCACGCGTTGCTTCTTTGCACGCTGGAGAATTCTTCGGCGAAATGGCGCTTCTCACGGACGAGCCGAGAAATGCCACCGTCATGGCAGCGACGGACTGCCGCCTATTCGAACTCTCGCGGCGTGACGTAGAGGCGTTGTGTGAGGTGTGCGAGGGTGTAAGAGATGCGCTGGAGGCGGCAGCGCTGCAGCGAGCGGGGGACGAATCAACCAAGCGTTAGCCACGAGACACGCGTCTGACTAGACAGGCGATCTCCATTCCTGCGTTGGGCTTGACCCTGACTTGACTCGGTCGAACCACATTCCACCCATGATTCTGCTCTTTTTGTACGCGTTCGCTTCGAACGTCGCGTTGGCCGTGGTGCCACACGAGCCAGTCATCGTCTGGTACGGCGCACACCTCGGTGTGTGGTTCACCGCGGTGGTGGCAACGGTGGGAACTCTGTCGGCGTCGTGGCTCGATCACCGCGTGTTCGCCACTATCATGATGCGCGTGTCGACCAACCGCCCCCTTTCAACGGGAGCGGCGCGTACTGCTCGGCGTTGGTTTGGCCAGGCCCCATTTGTGACGCTCGCGGTTTCGGGCCTCACCCCTCTGCCCTTCTGGCCCTTCAAGGTGCTGGCATTTGCCGAAGGCTACCCGCTGACCCGCTACCTCGCGGCGGTCGCCGCCGGACGGTTCCCACGCTATCTGCTGCTTGCCTGGCTCGGCGTGACCGTTCGAATTCCATATTGGGCGCTAGGGGCATTCTTTCTTCTCCTAATTCTACCTTCATTGAGGATGATCCCATGGCAACGGCTACGCGCGAAATGACGTTTCTGCTGGCCGGCCCCGAACGCCGGCTTTTGGTTGCAACTGCATCTCGGCTACCCAACGCAGTGGTATCTGACCATCTGACCGCCGTTGGCGCCCTAGGTGCTCTGTGCACGGGCATCGCCTACGCCCTGTCTGCATTCCACATCTCGTGGCTCTGGGTCGCGAGTCTAATGTTGATCGTCAACTGGTTCGGTGACAGCTTGGACGGTACTCTTGCCCGCGTCCGTCGAGCCGAGCGGCCGAAGTACGGGTACTATCTGGATCATATCGTGGATGCCTTCTCGACATCCGCGATTGGAATCGGCATCGGGATGTCACCGTTCGTTGAGCTACCCCTGGCGTTGGCTCTCGTTGTGCTGTATCTGACGCTTTCCATAAACGTCTACCTCGAGTCACATGTGTTCGGTGTGTTCCAGCTGGGCTACGGCCGCATCGGCCCAACAGAGGTCCGCATCATCTTGATCCTCGCGAACACGCTCCTGCTCGCGACCTCCGGCGTCAGCCCTCATATGGTCTGGATTACTGCCAACACGACCATCGCTTTGGCCTCAGTTGTCATGTTTGCCACGCTGGTCGGACGCTTCGGCCGGAATCTGCAACGACTGGCGAAGTTGGAACCGGGGAAGCAGCTGGGTGCGGGATAGGCGGCATGGGGGGCATGGGTGCGGTGGGGCATAGGTGCAGAAGCAGCATAGGCGGCATGGGGGCAGCGTGAGACGGTCGCGCCTCTTCTACCGCTGGGTGGTGGAGCGGGCGGGCTGCTTCTCCCGCCACTGCCGCTGGTAGAGTGCGTCGTGCGGGGAAAGAAAGTGCCCCCAAGGGGAGTCGAACCCCTGTCACCACCTTGAAAGAGTGGTGTCCTTACCGCTAGACGATGGGGGCGGCACTCACGAGCTACGCTCAGCGCTTCCCGTGGGATGGTGAGATAGCGGTAACGGGATTCGAACCCGTGTTTTAGCCTTGAGAGGGCTACGTCCTAGTCCCCTAGACGATACCGCCAAATTCGCCTTAAAAACCGGCGAGACACAATATCACCACATTGAGGTTCGAGACGCAAGATAGGGTTGTCAATCCACGATTTCCCTGACCTTGCGCTCGAGATCTTCTGCGTGCCTATTATAGCCACAATCGACGATCCAGACCCTCTCGGGAGACCTGCAAACCATGGCGACAGCCGGAGATACGACTCTTGGGGAAAAGTGTAGTCCATGAAAAATCCTTGGAGTCTCCCCATGTTCAGGCTGCCCTCGCCGCACAGATGGCACACTCTGCTCTTGATGTGTTCCTGCGGGGTATTCGCCTGCGGAGGCGCAAACACAGCTGACCTGCTGTTGGTCAACGGACGGGTGTACACGTTTTCGTGGGACGAGCCGGCGCTGGACGGCACTCCGGCAGAAAACGCCCCCTACGATGCGGCAGGCTGGCATCCGGACGCCCAGGCCGTTGCGGTTCGCGACGGAACGATTCTCGCCGTCGGCAGCCATGAGGAAGTGGAGGCCTTTGAAGGTCCATCGACTGAGACAATCGACGTCGGCGGCGCAGTTATCCTTCCAGGCCTCGTCGACTCGCACGTCCACATTGCGGTTCTGGGCGCAAACTTGGAGCGAGTGATTCTCGTTGACGCCGAGACCGAAAGTCAAATGGTTGACCTCGTTGCCGAGCGAGCGGCCAATGTGCCTGACGGCGAATGGATAGTCGGATGGGGATGGGATGACGGTGCCTGGGCGGCCAACTACCCGGACATGCGATTGCTGAGCGAGCGTGTGCCGAATCACCCGGTCTTCATGAGAAGTCTCCACGGGTTTGCCGCCTGGGGAAACAGGATGGCTCTTGAACACGCCGGCATATCAGCGTCGACGGTTTCTCCGCCTGGCGGTGAAATTCTGAAGGATGGGAACGGCGACCCCACCGGAATCCTACTGAACCAGGCTACCACGCTGCTTGCCGACGTCGTCCCAACACCGAACCATGAGCAGATGAAGGACCGGGTTGAGGCCGGTTTGCTGGCGATGGCGGAGGCAGGGTACGTCGCGGTTCACGAGGCTGGAGCGTACTCTGACCTGATGCGGGCATTCGCAGATCTGCACGCCGAAGGAAGGTTGCCGATCAGAGTCTACGCCATGCCCAGGGACTTGGACATCGATCTGATGCGTGAGTGGCGTGAGACGGGACCGCAGATCTCGGAAGACAACATGCTCTCGGCACTGACGGTCAAGGCGTTTTACGATGCGGCGCTTGGCTCACGGGGCGCACTACTACTGGACGACTATTCCGATCGTCCAGGGCACCGCGGCGTGTCAGGCGACGAGTATGGCTTCGATGAAGAGGAGACGCGGGCAACCGTGCTACTATCGACTTTCTCGATCGAGTCTCGGAAACCGTGCCCGGATCACGCGATTTGCGACACCGAATCGAACACGCGCAAGTTCTGCATCCAGATGACATCCCGCGTTTCGCGGACCTGAACATCATTGCTTCGATGGAACCTGTGCACGCGGTCGAGGACAAGGGTTGGGCTGAGGATCGCCTCGGCTCCGAACGGGTGCGGGGTGCGTACGCCTGGCGTTCGCTGCGATTAACTGGTGCTCGGCTCGCCTTCAACTCCGACCTCGCAGGCTCGGATCACGACATCTTTTACGGGTTGCATGCCGCCATCACAAGACGGGACAAGGAGCTTCAGCCAAGTGGCGGGTGGTATGCAGAGCAGTGTATGACACCGGATGAGGCAGTCCGCGGATATACTGTCTGGAACGCGTACACGGTTTTCGCGGAGGAGAAGACAGGGAGAATAGAGCCCGGACTCTGGGCAGACATTACGGTCATGGACGTTGATCCTCTGCGACTGGGGATGGATGCCCCCGACCTGCTGCTCGAGGGATCGATACTCCTCACGGTGGTAGGTGGCAGCATTGTCTATCGAGGGCAGAATTAGCTAGATGAGTCGGATAACCGTCATGGGGCAAGAGCCCAAAGCTCTGCCCGACAAGACGCCCGATAAGGATCAGCGTACTGGGACCAGTCCGGAGTTCTACCGCCTCCGGCGACGGCTGAGCATAGCCGCTGGAGCGCTGATATCCGTAACCGCAGTTGGGACGATCGGGTATGTAGTCATCGGCGCTGGGGAACACGGAATAGTAGACGCAATTTACATGACGGTGATCACCCTCACGACAGTGGGGTTCGGTGAGATCATCGACATGACCAACAACCCGACAGGCCGAATCTTCACGGTGCTGTTGCTGTTGATAGGCATGGGAATCGTCGCGTACTCGATTCCGTTGATGGCAGCTTTTGTAATCGAGGGCCAGTTATCTCACACATTTCTTCGACGACGGATGCTGAAGAGAGTGGCACAAATGATAAACCACCACGTAGTCTGCGGTGATACACCCACTGCTGCACATGTTGCCAGTGAACTGGTTCGAACGGGAAGAGATGTTGTCCTTGCGGGTGTCGCAGAGGGGAGTACGATTCTGAACCACTGCGATCTGAGTGGTCTTCCTAATGTCTATGGCGATCCGAGTGACGATTCCGTATTGACAAGCGCAAAGGTCCAAAGCGCAACAGGACTGGTGGCGTGCATGGAATCCGACAAGGACAACGTGCTAGTGGTTCTGACCGCGCGTCGCCTGGCCCGCGGACTGCGAATCGTGGCAGCCGCTGAAGGTAGGGATGTCGAGCCCAAGCTTCGAGCGGCCGGCGCGGATGCAGTAGTATGTGCAAGCCAGATTGGCGGTTTGCGAATGGCTTCCGAGTTGGTGCGGCCCAAGGTCGTGTCCTTCCTCGACCAAATGCTGCGCGACAAGCGGAGTAGCTTGCGCGTTGAGGAAGTTTCCGTCCCGTACATTAGCTCTGGCGCGGTACCGCTCTCTTCTGGGAAGATCGATGAAGTGGCCGGCGCAGTCTTGCTCGCCGTCCAGCGCACCGGGAGCGACGAGTTTGAGTTCGATCCACCTCCGAACACTCCGCTCGAATCCGGAATGGTCTTGATCGTAATGGCGGATGCCGAGGGGAGGGCGAAGATCGAGCAGGAGCTAGGCCGGTTAGTGTGAGGCAGACGTGGTGCGGGAACGCGCCCGAGGACCGGGGAGACTGGATAGCGGAACTTTGAGTCGGTGCGATTCGTAGATACAGGTATGCTCCACACCATTCTGCACAAGTTATGATGAAAGCAAATTGACGACACCGATCAGGAGGCGTTTGATGCTGAACATCATGGACTTCTTTACAGGCCGAGTCGTCAGCACCAAGCCAGACCCAGAATTTCGACGCCCCCCCTGCACACCCGACCTTCCCAAGGACCCCGAACCAGTGCGACCTCCGGAACCATTCTGCACGACAGGCCCTGACTTCGGGAAACTTGGCAAGCTTCTCCAACGACGATCTAAGAAGAAGAAGCGACGCTAGACGCAGGCACGCCGATCAGCGTTGAAGCTAGATGGTCGGTTCTCCCAAGGCGAGAGCTAGTACGTCATCCAACTCGAGTATTCGCTCAGCGATCGCTTCCGTAAGGCGAACCGCTATGCCCTCGACGGCTTTCCCACATTCGGCAAGGAGTTTCCGGTAATCCTGATCCTTGTCACCGAATTCGCCGTAGATCACAGCATCCATCCAAGCTTCGAACACTTCTTGGTGCTCCACCTGTCGGTCGTTTAGGATCGTGTGCGACGTCATGTAGGCCATGACCTTCTCGTAGCGCTCGCTCACGTCAGCAAGTCGCTCAGTCATCTCACCCGAAGCTGTTTCCTGTAACATCCTGCAAGTCCGGCGAAAGCTCATCCGGTCCGAATCTTTCGAAGTACGGCGAACGGGAAGACAGAGTGGCCGGTACGCAGCCAGGATGTCCTTGGATTCCAGATACCCGTGCACGATGCGCATTTCCCCGCTCGATTCTTGAACAGCGGAGAAACCTGCTCTCACCTCTTCAGCCAAACTCCGGAACGTCCTCAACGCTGTAGCGTCCATGGCCTCCATCGCTACTACGGTGCACAGTGGCTCGAGTCTGCTAGGAAAATGATCGATCGATCGTCACCCCACCACCCTCAGATGCTGGTCATGCATCACCCGCCAATCAGCCACCGTTATGGGTCGAGACACGTTGATCCCGCAACCATTCCACAAGGCCAGCGAGCGACCCCACCTCTCCAGTAGGGCGCATTAGCTCCGTTGGCTCGTCGCGATTGCGGTTCACCCAGACTACGGGAATGCCCAGTTCACAAGCTGGCCGCACGTCGTGGAAGTAGCTTTGCGCAGCATGCAGCCACGAAGTACCGGCGAGCGATTCACGCGCTTTCAGGAAATGCGCAAGAGCCGGTTTGTATGAACGCACCGATTCAGCGGTAACCAGCAAATCAAAGTCGACCGTGAAATGCTCGAGCGTGCCGGCAAGCAGATCATCGTCGATGTTCGATAGGATTCCCAGGCGGTATCCATCTGCCTTGAGCTGCTCCAGGGCCGGGTTCGTGTCGGCAAACAGCGACCAGCCTTTCAGGCTGTCCGCAAGGAACCCGGCGTGCTCGGACTCCACAGTCCAACCAAGCAGTCTGGTGGTCCTCGAAGCAGTTTCAGCGAGGATCTCCCTGTAACAGCGATACTCTGCTGCTTGCACCGTCGGTTCGACCTGAAGATAGGCCTGCATGACGTCGCCCTCTCTTACGTCCACGCCTGCCAGCCTTGCGGCCTCGCTAATCGCGCTGCTGATGCCAGCTTCCCAGTCTACCAGCGTCCCATAGCAGTCGAAAGTAATGATCTCGTACACGGCCCAGCCTCCGGGAGATCCGTAATAGAAAGATATCGCCTGGCGACCTCTGACCTCACCCCGTATTGTTCCCCAACCTATAAAGAAGCCAGGATCATCACGATATCAGCCGGAGCGCCTCTATGCGAGCACCAAAAAAAACATCGGCATTGCTGTACCTACTCTTCGTCGCTCTTCCCACCACAGCACAAGAAATCGGTCCGGCCAACGGGGCCCTCGTGATCGTGGGCGGGGCCATGCGTGACCGAGCCATCGTGGACCGGTTCCTCGACCTTGCGGGAGGGGCGGATGTCCCAATCGTGATGATTCCAACTGCCGGCGGGGCTGACGAATACGATCAATACTGGAGAGGGCAACGCCAATTCAAAGAGGCAGGAGCGACCGATCTCGTTGTCCTCCATACATACGACAGGGATGTCGCAAACACTGAGGAGTTCGTGCGTCCGATCAAGAACGCGAGGGGCGTTTGGTTCGGAGGTGGACGTCAGTGGCGTCTTGCCGACGCATACCTGGGCACGCGCGTACACGAAGAGTTGTGGGCGTTGCTCGAACGTGGTGGCGTCATCGGTGGCTCGTCAGCTGGCGCGACAATACAGGGGTCTTACCTGGCCCGCGGTGACACAGAGACGAACACGATCATGATGGGCGATCATATCGAAGGCATGGCATTCATCAAGGACGTCGCCATAGACCAGCATCTCTTGAAACGGAACAGGCAATTCGACCTGATAGAGATTGTTGAGGCTTTCCCGAACATGCTGGGCATTGGCCTGGATGAGAACACTGCCATAGTGGTGCAGGGTGATAGGTTCGACGTGATCGGTCAGAGTTACGTTGCCATCTTCGACCACAACAAGACAATCGATTCGGGTGGTTTATTCTACTTCCTCGCTCCGGGAGATTCGTTTGATCTGGTGACACGGGATGCCTTCAGACCGCGGAGCGATCGCGCTCCTCTCGAACGACTAGTGGAAAGGCGCTGGCCCGGCGGTAACTAACCTCCGCCCAACTCGCGGTAACGATAGCAGTCTACAACGTGGTCGTTCACGAGCCCGGCGGCCTGCATGAACGCATAACAGATCGTTGAGCCAACGAACTTGAACCCGTGCTCCTTCAGGGCATGGCTCATCCTGTCGGACTGTTTCGTCCTCGTGGGCAACTGTCTCAGGTTCTTCCACTTGTTCTGTCGCGTACGGCCGTCCACGAATCGCCAGATGAACGAATCGAATGATCCAAATTCTTCCTGGATGGCCAGGAAGGATTTGGCATTTGATATGGTTGAGGCAATCTTGAGCCGATTGCGGACGATTCCTGCATCATTCACCAGTCGTTCGATTTCCCGATCCGCGTATCGCGCAATCTTTTGTGCTTCGAAGTTGTCGAATGCGCTGCGGAAGCTCTCGCGTTTCTTGAGAATCGTGGACCAGCTCAGACCAGCCTGGAACGCGTCGAGTACCATGAACTCGAACAGCTTCCGATCGTCGTGTACGGGTACACCCCATTCTTCATCGTGGTAGCTGATCATAAGTTCGTCTTTGGCTGGCCATGGACAGCGCATAGAGCCACCTCGAGTAGGGATCTGCGGTTTCCCGCGGGCAACCCTGTATCTTCGCCCACGCAGAGGCAGCATCGGAATTGTGCGTGAGGCCTTACGGGCCGCGTCCTAATGTAGCAAACTACCCAACTGCTCGACCGACGCACATCTTTGAGAGGCGTTGTTCAGCGCACCACACACAACACTCTAGAACCGGAGGTTGTCATGGAACGCAGGGCGTTCATGCACTCGGGCCTCGCACTCGGTGTTGCCGGCTTTGCAGGGATAGCACCGTCACGTCTCCACGCCAACACACAAACCCGTCCACGTGTCGCCGACGGCCCAATTCGGCTCAGTTCGAATGAGAACGCCTTGGGCTTATGTCCTGACGCCCGACAGGCAGTCATCGAAGGGATTGGACAGGCGAACCGGTATCCCCGCGCTTCGCGAAGGGCAGTCATCGAAGCTTTGGCAACGAAACACGGTGTCTCGGCGGATTGCATAGTGCTCGGAAACGGTTCCACCGAAGTTCTTCAGATGATGGTACAGGCAACCGCATCACGTCGCACAAAGCTGATCGCGGCGGAGCCAACGTTCGAGGCCGTAACCGGCTACAGCTTGCCGGAGACATACATTCGTGAGTCGGTGCCCCTGGACCACCGATTGGCGCACGATATCGGTAGAATGCGGGAGCTGGCAGAGCATTCCTGGGACCCAGTGTTGGCTTACATATGCAACCCGAACAATCCCACCGGCACTCTCACGCCCTGCAGTGAGGTGGACGAGTGGATCGAATCGGCCCCCGAGAACGTTCGTTTTCTCGTTGACGAAGCTTATTTCGAATACGTAAACGATCCTGACTACTCGTCGAGCATCAAATGGATCATGGACCGGCCCAACGTCGTAATCGCACGGACTTTCTCTAAGATCTACGGTATGGCCGGCATACGGCTCGGATATGGTGTTGCACACCCTGACACGGTAGAACACCTCGCCCAGTTCGCGGCAGATACCAACACGAACGAGTTGGCGCTGCGGGCAGGCCTCGCCTCACTTAACGACCAAGGGCTTGTGGCACGAAGTCTTGAGGTGAACGCGCGTGGTGCGGTAATTGTGAACGAGTGTCTCGGCGAGCTGGGATTGGAAGTTCTGCCAAGCCACACAAACTTCGTCATGCACCGCATCAGCGGAGACCTGCAGACATACATCAGCCGCATGCGTGAGCACGACATACAGGTGGGACGACCTTTCCCCCCGATGCTTTCGTACAACCGGCTTTCGATAGGACTGCCGGAGGAGATGGAGAGGTTTGCGGAGACGCTGAGGGAGTTTAGGCAAAGCGGTTGGGTGTGAGCGGCACCACCACTCCCATCATGGTGGCATATGCGGCATATGGGGCATGAGCGGAATGACGACAGACGTACAGACAGAGAATAGCATCTGGGGATTGAACCGAACACGGAGAGCCACGTGATACGACTCTCGATATTTGCCGCAATGGTTGTTGCGCTTACGTCGACAGCAGCTGGTCAGGAGCAGGAGCGATGACCATGACAACCGACGATGGGCTGAACATGATCAACGTCAGCGGTGCCCTGATGTCACCGGACGGTGAGTGGGTTCTCTACTCCAGGTCAGAACTGGATTGGAAGGAAAACAAGCGGAAGACCACGTACC
>JBDGYW010000342.1:0-6847 GCA_039588935.1 Gemmatimonadota bacterium
CGGGCACAGCGGGAATTACGGTTCGCCTCAGGCGTTCGCGGAGATCAACCATTCGGGTGCGGCGTCCAGCGTGTGAGGTTTCTACCAGTAAGAAATCCGCGATCGTTTTCGGAAAGACCGAGCAGATCGAGCTTCGCGAGGGCCGCGTCAGGGATCCTGAGGGGCATGCCCGTGCCAAGTGTGAAGCGCTCGATGCCGACAGTCTCAAGCAAGAGCTTCAGGTGGTTCTCAGGCGGACCCCAGATCCGGGAGATGTCCCACAGCAAACGCGCGGCTTCCCCGGGAGTCAAACCGAAATGGACTTCCTCGATGAATGCCCGCTCCGCGTGCGTGATGAGGAAGTGCGCTTCTCTGTCGGAACGAATCAAGGTGCGAACTGCGGCAGCGGGAAAGTCGACCGCAGTATCCGCCGGATGGCGCTGCCGCGAATCTTCGAAACCAACCGTGAAAATGAGCGGCAAACCCAACGAGGCAGCGGCGGCCACTAACACCCGCATGTCACCCCCACAGGGGTCGAGTCCCTGCTGCATCGGATAGACCCTGATTGCAGCCACACCAACATCGGCCGCACGGTTCAGATCGTCCTCCCAATTCGGGAGCATCGGATGCACTACCGGTAGGGGCACCAGCCGGTCGCGGTGCGGCGCCAACAGCGTCTCGAGAATGGAATTGCCGGGCGCGGGATCTCGATGAAGAAATGAAGGCAGGTGGCCAACCCATGCCGACCCTATGCCCAGACGATCCATCTGCGACAATAGCCAATCGGGAGTCGCGACTTGAATGTGGCGATACGGGTAGTCGCCGACAAATGTCGAGACGTCGGTAACGGTCACGAATTCATCCCCCGGACGCGGACGGTGCGGTTCCACAATACCACAAGGGGGGCATGCCTGCCACCGGGGGGACTTACGAGCGGTATTCCGCCCCGTCACGGAATACGCGTTACTTGTCGTTGGGAACGCGTGATCTGTCACGGAGGAAGCGTGATCTGTCACGGAGGAAGCGTGCCCTGTCACGGAGGAAGCGTGCCCTGTCACGGAGGAAGCGTGCCCTGTCACGGAGGAAGCGTGACCTGTCACGGATCAAGCGTCGACCCACCCTAGGAGCGCCTGTCCTGAGACGCGTAAACCATTGACCTATAAAGAATTAGATGTCGCGTTTGAGAATTGGTGGCATCACGAATGCACGCACGGCGGCGTGCATGGGTGCTCACGAGACTCCACCGCCGAAATCGTCACCTTGCAGAATTCCCAAGAAAGCTCGACCTTTCTGTGACGGACGTCACATTCGCGCTCCCCGTTTCTGGTCGAATGTCCGCGAACAGAACCGAGGCATGTAATGGACACCGCAAGAAGATAGCTCTTGCTGGCCACTGGCCATGCAGAATAAGTTGTTGACAACAATCGGTTTACTGTTCATCAGGCTCGCCGAGCAGCGAAGCGGCCAATCCGGTTGGCGGCTGTGCGACGCTGCGGCGGCCAGAGTATTATTGCGCGCTCCAAATCCGAAACTTCATCTGAGTTGGAGAAGTAACGCTTGAATAACACCTACGTAACTTGCGCGTCACAGATCTCCATTAAGGAACTGGATCTTGGGCTCATTTCTGAGTCCATTTTCGAGTTTTTCGTTCCCTAAACCAAGGAGCAAAGCATGTCACGAGAAAGGTTGAAAGCAGGGCTTGGCCTACTGCTGGGCGCCGCCGCCTTATTGGTGCTGGCAGTCCCGGCAGTTGCGCAAGTCCAGGGCACTGTCACAGTCTCGGTGACCGACATGACCAACGATCAACCGCTTAACGGCGCGAGAGTTGTGCTTGTCGGCACGAACCACACAGGCGTCACGGACGGTCGTGGCCACCTGACGCTGACAGATGTGCCCGCAAACGCGTACACGATCCGTGTCCTCGCGATCGGTTATCGTAGCGAGGAACAGAACGTGACCGTGAACGTCGGTGGCACCGCAGCCGTGGCCTTTACGATGAGTCTAAGCGGGTTTACGCTAGACGAGATCGTAGTGACGGGCACGGGCGGCGCGGTGTCGAAGAAGAAGATCGGGACCTCGCTCGGGACCGTTGACGTAGCCGCCCAACGGGAAGTCGTGCCGGTGCACGACTTTGGCTCAGTGCTACAGGGCCACATTCCCAGCGTCAGATCGGTTTCGATGGGTGGCGGCCTCGGGTCGGCGAAAGACCTCAGGGTGCGCGGCGTGAGCAGCTTCTCGCTCGGCCAGCGCCCGGTTGTCTACATCGACGGCATCAAGATCGACACCAGGGCGACGAACTGGGGCACCGGCGGCACGACTTGCTGCGGCTTCAGCGGCTACGCCGGCAACGACAGGCTCGGTGACCTCAATCCAGACGACATCGAGCGGGTCGAGGTACTCAAGGGTGCCGCGGCAACGACCCTGTACGGTACGGAAGCCACCAACGGCGTGATCCAGATCTTCACCAAGAAGGGCCGCAACAACTCGGCGCCGCGTTGGAACCTGAACTACTCGGGAGGCTTCAACAGGCTGCGCGCGAACATGCCTACCAAGACGTACCCGGATTGGACAGGCCCCGACGGCTTTCGGGCCCGCGACTCCAACGAGCTGATCGAGAACGGCATCATCCAACAGGGCAACGTCGGCGTTCAGGGTGGCGGCGAGACGGTCACCTACTTCATCGATGCGGGTCTGTTGTATGAAGAGGGCTCGATCAAGCCCAACGACATGACACGCGGAAACGTGAGGCTCAACCTGAACTGGACGGCATCAGACAAGTGGAGCTTTGAACTCACGTCCGCATACACCAACAACTCGGCTCAGCTGGTCCAGGCCGGCAACAACTGGACGGCGCTTCTGGGCAACGCGATTCTGGGTAACCCGCAGACCGCCACGGAAGAGCGACAGTTTGGTGAGCCGTGGGTATCCGTAACTGACGCCGCGTTGATCACATCTTCGTCGGCGGTCAACCGCTGGACCGGCGGAGCCACCATTAACTACCAACCGACCCAGTCGTTCGCGCACCGCCTCACCTTCGGGTTGGACGCTGTGACCGATAGGCGCGAGCGCCTACATCCGTTCGGGCACCAGTACATCTACGTGGGCGACGACGGGGAGCGGAGTGTTGCATACCGCAACAACCACACCTACACGTTGGACTACTTGGGAACGCTGAATCTCAACCTCAGCGACGACTTCATCTCCGACTTCTCGTTCGGCGCCCAGGGATTTTGGGAGACCGACCTGAACAACACGGCGATCGGCGAGGGTTTTGCCGGCGAGGGTGTAACCACTGTATCGGGTGCCGCCGTTCGCTCCGGCCGCGAAGGTTTCAGAGAGGAAATCAACCTCGGCATCTTCGCTCAGAACAGGTTCTCGCTGTGGGATAAGCTGTTTGCGACAGTGGGATTCCGCCTAGACGGCAACAGCGCCTTCGGCGACGAGTTCGGCTTCCAGTTCTATCCGAAGAGTGAATTGTCGTACATGATCTCGGAAGAAGGCTTCCTGCCCACGGCGATCGCCGAACTCAAGCTGCGCGGTGCGATCGGAATGTCCGGTCTCGCACCGGGTGCCTTCGACCAATTCCGTACGTTCACGCCTCTCGCGGTCATGGAAGGTATGAACGGTGTGCAGCCCGACAACCCGGGTAACGCGAACCTCGAGCCCGAGAAGACCATCGAGTACGAGGGTGGATTCGACATGGCGCTGTTTAACGGCCGTGTTGCTCTCGAGGCGACAGGCTACTACGCGAAGACGACCGATGCGCTCCTGGATGTCCCGTTGCCACCCAGCCAGGGCTTCCCTGACGACAAACTCGACAACGTCGGCGAAGTTGAGAACAGGGGCTGGGAAGCAAAAATCGACATGACGATGATCGAGACCGGGAACGCCCGTTGGGCCACCGGCTTCAGCATCGACTATAACCGCAACAAGGTCCTCGACCTCGGCCCTGCGGCTGAGTGCAACGACATCGGAGACGTCGATCAGCATCAGCAAGGTGCCGAGTGCAGACTTGGTAACCACCGTCTGGGCAGGGCTATTGGCGCAAACTTCGCTCGGGTCATCGACTCGACTGAATTCGCTGGTGGCTGGGACGCGGCGAATGAAACTCATATTCGCACCGATACTAGTGAGTACATCGGTGATCCGCTGCCGCACTGGACGGGCTCCATGACGCAGTCACTGGAGTTCGGCGCGTTCCGGGTCTACGGCATGGTAACGTTCGAGACGGGCGCATGGTTCAGCAACGGCGACCGCGCGTACCAGTTCCGCCAGGGTGGCGGTGACGAGTACCTCGCCCTGTTGGACGCAAATGGTGACGACACGTTCTCGTCCGACTCGATGCTCAATTTCTACACGCTGATTGGCGCGAGGGACCAGCGTGACAACATCCGACTCACTGAAGTGTCCGTCTCCTATCAGTTACCGCAGAGTCTCTGTTCGGTATTCGGCCTCGGTCGCACGAGCGTTTCGCTCTCGGGACAGAATCTCATGTGGTGGGATGACTGCAATTGCCGCGATCCGAACGGTGCCTGGAGAGCGGGCGCAACAAACGTAACCGGTGGCGATTTCCTGTCGATGCCATCACCGAGGAAGTTCCTATTCACTTTACGAACGACATTCTAGGTCCGCGCGCCGACCATGGTTTTTGACATGACTCGGTCGCGCTTCCTCGTGAGACAACAACGACGAATGAAATAGGAGATCGTTACAAATGAATAAACCAAGACTTGGAAAGATCCTGGTCTGCGGTGCCTTACTCGGGTCCTTCGTGGCCTGCGAGGGTATACTGGAGGTTCAAGACCCCTCGCGCTTCACGGACTCGGACCTGGACCAGGCACTAGGCGCCGTGGCAAACGGCGCCGAAGGCCAGCTTCATGTTGGGGTTGATTACCTTATCAACAACAGTGAGATCCTGGGTGATGTAATGGCCCACACCGGCACGTGGATTGGCTGGGACGACATCGACCACGGACGGATCAACTACGACAACGACGGGAGGTCGGACGGCGGCGACTTCCTGCTCACAACCCGCTACGCCTCGCAGGACGCGCAGCTGAGGTTCGACCGGCTCACGGAAGAGGGTGAGACTGTCGATCAGGCGCTGTACGCGCAGGTGCAAGCCGTCGAAGGCTGGACGGAACTGCTGCTCGGCATGAACTATTGCGAGATACCCGGCGACCCAGTCGAAGAAGAGGTCGATGGCAACATGATTTGGGTACCCGTAGCAGAAACATCGCCGGCCGAGACATACGCCCGCGCCGTAACGAAACTCACAACTGCAATGGCGAGTGCGCAGGCTGCCGGATCCACGGAACACCTCCGCTGGGCAACCGCCGGCCGTGCTCGGGCGAACCTCTTCCTGGGCAATTTCGGTGCGGCGGCGGCAGACGCTGGGGCCATCCCGGACGGATGGGTCTACGAGGCGCTCTACGACGCAGGTAGCCAGGACAATTGGATCGTGTCCATCTCCACATTCGGGTACAACCACGCGTCGGGTATTCGCGATTGGATGTGGCCCAGGGTGGACGATGTCACTCACTTGCTGCGCGATGCCTACACCAACGAGACTGATCCCCGTATCCCGATTTACCACGAAGCCGGCGTGCTCGGTGTGGACGGCGTCACCGAGTTTTACAGCCAGTGGAAGTACATCGACGAGGGTGAAGGCTCGGACATCCCGCTCACGCACTCCGAGGAGATGCGTCTGATCGAGGCCGAGGTGCTCTGGCGCGCCGGTGATGCGGCTTCACTGACGCAGGCGGTGACGATTCTGAACAACCTGCGTGCGGCCGCCGGTTTGACGGCAGTTGCGGCGACTACCTCGCAAGAGGTGTTCGACCTGCTCCTGAACGAGCGGTTCGCCGAACTGTTCATGGAGGGTCAGCGTACGAACGATATATTCCGATTCGGCCTGACCACCGCCTTGATGGCCGCGGGTCACTTCACGGACACTGAAGACCCACGAGTGGTCCAGTTCCCGATGTCGACTTCCGAGGCACGCAACAATCCCGAAATTGAGGATGATGCTTCGATTCGGTGCCTGCCGCTGAGTGATGGTACCGGAAGGTAGAAGAGTTGAGTAACGCAGGATGAGTGGAGCGGGGGCGGAAACGCCCCCGCTTTTTTTCGCAATATCGGGACTCCTCGAACACCTCAGCCGAGGTAAACGTACCATGAATCGAACATCTTGTCGGCCCGCAACCATTTCGTTGGCCGCGACGTTCTTGGCCGTGCTTGCGGCATCTGCCGGATCGGCTGTTGCGCAAACCGTCGACTACAACAGGGCCGAACGGTTCTTGACGTGGCACACCGAGAGGATGATCTCCGGTGATGAGGTCACCCCTTCTTGGATGGACGACAACAACCGGTTCTGGTATCGCAACAAGACCGGAGCCGGCTACGAGTTTGTACTGGTCGATCCTGTGCGCGGAACCAGGACCCCCCTGTTCGACCATTCACGGATGGCGGCCGCGATGTCGCTCGCCAATGACACCAGCTACCAGGCAGAGAAGCTCCCGTTCAGCACGTTCGAGTTCCTTCGTGACGAGACGGCGATCGAGTTCAGGGCCGGCAAAAGGCGTTTCGAGTGCAACATCACCAGCTATGCGTGTGTTGTGGGCGACACGCTCCCCAGCGACGTGCCGTTTGTCGAGTCGCCGGATGAGCGCTGGGAAGCCTTCGTACACGAGCACAACCTGTATCTGCGGCCCACCGGGGGCGGCGACTCAATCCAGCTGACCGAAGACGGCGTGGAGTTCTGGTCGTATGGATTGGGTGCACCCAGGCCGAGCGACATCCGTAACAAACGGGTGCGGCGGCCAAACTTACTCTGGTCACCCGATTCCAGACGGATCGTAGTGTCGAG
>JBDGYW010000343.1:0-6820 GCA_039588935.1 Gemmatimonadota bacterium
CAATCGCCTCGGTACCATCCTTGGCAGTAGAGACGGCCAGCCCGTCGTCTTCGAGAACGGTGGAGAGGTAGTCGCGGGCATCCGGATCGTCGTCTACCACGAGGACGGTCTTGATCTCGTCAGCCACCGATCGCCTCCATTTCGGCCAGGTCAGCTTCGTCAGGCTCCATCTGGGAAGGACGCCGCCGGGGTAGTGTCACCACAAAGCGCGTCCCGACACCAGGCTCAGACTCGAGATCTATGCTGCCACCGTGCGCGGTTGCAATGCGGTCCGAGATGAACAAGCCCAGCCCGGTACCAGTTCCCTTGGACGAAAAGAACAAAGTGAATGCCTTGTCCCGGGTCTCTTCGTCCATACCGATACCATTGTCTGCAAACTCGAACTCCACGTGATCGGGCAAGCCCCGAACACCTACTCTCACCTTGTGCTCAGATTTGTTCTCATCCATCCGGCAGGCGTCCATCGAGTTTTCCACCAGGTTTGCCAACAACGCCCGGACCGCCTGGGCATCGGCCTCAAACTCACCCGCATCGGCGTCGAACGATTTCGCGAGCGCGACGTTCAGCTCTTTTGCCCTAAGTTCCGACTGATTGCAGACGTCCTCAATCACCTCGATTGCCGAAAGAGGTTCCCAACTGGGGACTCGGTCCTTTGCGTAGTAGAGAATGTCGGAAACCATGCTCTGGATCCGCGCTGCATTCCGCTGTACGGTCGCCCAACCTTTATCGATCCGTGCCTGGTTGTCCTTCTTGAAACCGGAATTGACCAGGTAGATGCCACCCGCCAGGCCGTTGAGCAACCCTTTCAGTCCGTGCGATACCGACCCGACCAACAAGCCTAGTTGAGTCAACCGATCCTCAAGCTCCCTCACCTCAGTGATGTCGGCGCTCATCTCCATGACGTGTGTGATCATTCCCTGTCGATCCCGAATCGGCGCGGCAGTTACCAGCACGTTTCTATTTGTGCCGTCGCGCGACCTCACCGATTCTTCGCGCGTGTGCATCGTGCCGTCTTCGAACGCTTCCTGAACCGGACAGGGCGCACAAGGCTCGCCGCGATGTTTGTAAGCCTCGAAACACTTACGTCCAAGGCCGTTTCCAAAGTCCTTCAAGAAGGCAAAGTTGACATCGATGATGTTGAGATTGCGATCTTGAATCGAGATGTAGCAGGGCACCTCGTTGAACAGGAGGTGGTGGTACTCTTCACTCTGACGAAGCAGCTTCTCAGTGTTCTTGATGTGAGTGATGTCCGTTGACATCTCCATCACCGCAGTGATCTCGCCAGCTTCGTTCCGAATTGGCGTGGTGTTGACGATTACCGAAAGCTCTACACCCCCATCGGTCCTGACCTGTTCTTCACTCTCATGGTGCTCACCATCCCGGAAGGTCCGTGCGACCGGGCATACCTCACACCGGTCTGCGCGCCTCTTGTATACCTGATAGCAGAACCGGCCCTCCGGGTCACCGAAGTCCTTTCGGAAATGCCTGTTGGCTTCGACGATCCGAAGATCGCTGTCTTGCACCGTGAGGTAACACGGCATTTCCTCGAAGTACTGCTGGAAAGGTGAGCTCATACCGTTGAGCCTCCTGCTCCACCATGGGACAGACAAATACTGGGAGTGGTTTCCAGCTCACTCCCAGTACCGACGGGTACAATACCCGTCTTCAATCTTGCAGCCATGTTCAGGCCAAGTCCAGACCGAGTTACGTAAGCTCCAGGACCTTCTTGACATTCAGAACGAGCCCATCTTCGTCAACCGGTTTGTCCAGATATCCCTCCGGCTTTCTGACCGCGCGGTCATAGATGAGCTTGCGCAACTCCGGCCGACCAGTGATCACGCACACTCTCAGATCCTTGAGTTCGTCATCGTTTCGAATCGTCTCGTAGACCTCCCCCACGTCACGTCCCGGCATTCCGAGGTCGAGGGTAAGCAGATCTGGTTTCTCACTGCGCGCCAGCGCCAGCGCCTCTTCACCGTTGGATGCGCGGTGAACGGTGGCACCGTTGTCTTCGAGGACCGTCGCAATGAAGTCGACCTGGTCCGGCTCATCGTCAGCAACGAGAACAACACGACCGGCAAACGGTAGAGCCTCAGCCGTGGCTGCGGCGTCGCCTTCGGCAGCGACCGCGGCTTCCGGTGCAGCGACATCCGTTTCAACCGGTACCGATACCTTCTCCTCTATCACCAATGCGTTCGCAACCAGATGCACCAACTGGGTCACTTCCATGCCGAGTTCGTAATGACGGATCACGTCACCGAGCCCGTCAACGCAGTTGTGGCAGGAAGTCACAACTGTTGCTGCTCCGGTTTCCTTGAGCTGATCCGCTTTGATCTTGCCTGACTTGAGGCGTCGCGGCGTGTACTCCGACATGGACATGGCGCCACCGCCGCCGGTACAACAGTAGTTCTCAGACCGATTGGGGTACATCTCCCGGAAGTCGGTGCACACCAGGTCCAGGAGTTCGCGCGGTTCCTCGAAGAGTCCGCAACTGCGTGCGTTGTTGCACGAGTCGTGGAATGTCACCGGTGTAGTGTTCTTTGTCTTATCGACTTTGATGCGTCCCTCCTTGATGTAACGGAGCATCGTGTCGACCGAGCTCTCCATCACGTAAGGCACGTCATGCTGGGCCCAGTTCGGGCCTTCGCAGCGGGTGGATCTATAGCCGTGTCCACACTCGGAGATCACCAGCATTTTTCCTCGCAACTCGGTGACCTTCTCGTAGAGCCGCCTGGCTACCGACCCCCCGAGGGCATCGTCCCCGGAGAACAGGCCAAAGTTGGTCATGTCCCAGCCCTCGCTGGGCATCGTCCAACTCTCTCCGGCAACGTGGAAAATCTTTGCCGCATCAGCAATGCTGCGCGGGTCGTACTTCACCTCACGCGGGTTGATGGAGTAAACGACATCACAATCCATCTTGTCTACGGGGATCTTGACGGTGGGATCGTCCAAATCGTCCTGGAGTTCCTCCTCCATCCACTCGAGCGTCTCGAGGTAGTCCTCCTTCAGAACGCCCATCTGGTTGCCGATCTCCCACTGGTCCTTGCTGACCACGGCCACGCCTTCGGGCATCACACCTACAGATACCAACAGGCCTCGAGCCATGCGGTTGAACGTGGCATAGTCGACTCCCATAGGGCAGTTGATGGAGCAGCGCCGGCAGTTGGTGCACTTGCCGAATACGATGTCTTTCAGTTCTTCCAGATCTTCGTCGGTCCTTACGGTGTCGGCTCCGACCCACTTGGGCAGAACGCGACCTGTCCAGTCGAAATGCCGCTTGAACAGCTTGCGCGTGCGGTCGGCCTTATATGCCGGCGCGTACGTAGGATCACCAGGGTTGGCCAACACATAGTGGCAGGAGTCAGTGCACATACCGCAATGAACGCATGCCAGCATGGAACCGGCGATTTGCCGGTTCAGCTTTTGACCCATTCGTTCGATGACCTTCTCCGCCTTTTGGGATCTATCGTTCTTCTTGCTCATTTGGTCTTTCTTTCGTGTCAGGCGTTGCTATCGACTCTCACTGCGCTGCATTGGATACACACCGCGATAGCCCATGCTCTTGCCGAAGTAGTACCGCGTGAAAGGATAGTAGAGGTAATGCGAGATCTTGCTGAACGGCACGTAGACCAGGAAAAACGCGGTAAGGATGAAGTAGGTCAGCAGATGCCATTCCCCTCCTGCCGTGCTGTTGGGCACGGAGAGAGTCGCGAAGAAGAACCAGACCGTCAGCAACACCAGCGAGAAGTAGTCGTCAGGTGAACTGATGGCACGCATGTACGGATTGGAGACGCGTCGGATTATCCTCATGACTCCAATCAGGCAGGCTAGCCCGATCGACACTTGAAGCACTAGCACGAGCGTTCCGCCCTCGAGCAGCCCCGGGGCGTAAGGAATAATGAACGACAGCGCGATCGCGGCCGTGACGCCGCCGATATGGAATATCACGAACTGCGCGTAGAAAAACGGCTTCTTTCGTGTACTCTCCATGGCCCAGGGCATCGCGACATTGGCCCACGAGTAGAGAATTCCTTTTGCCTTCGTGGTACTCGGCCTCCCAGTCGCGGCTTGGCGTTCTCCACCGGCCTTGAACCTCTTCAGGAACCAGGTTATGCGCGTGATATAGACAAGCGCCATGAATCCAAGAGCAAGCTCTTGGAGTGTGTGCTCCGAGAAGTGAAGCAGATCGCTTATTTCATGCATGTTCTACTTACCCAAGGCCTCTACAGGGGCCTTAAACGAGTTGAATTGAGGTGTATCCAACACACAGATCACGACTTCTTTGATGCAGGTTTCGCCGCTCAGGTGCTCCTTGAGCACCTTCGTCATCACCTTGGCACTCAGGTCCGGAGCGATACCGTAATAGCCGGCGCCCATCGCCGGAAAGGCGATCCGTTCGATCCCCTTCTCTTCTACAGCCTTAAGCGTGTTGACCATGGTTTCGTAAAGTTTCGGCTCGATACCATCCTCTTGAAACCGTGGCCCCACAGCGTGAACGATGAAGTCCGCCTTCATCTTCCCGGCCCCGGACACCACCACGTCACATGTTGCGAGCGGCCCTTTGCCCTCGAGTTCCTTCTGGACTGTCGGTCCACCTCGGGTCGAGATCGCAGTGCCGAATCCCGCTCCAACCGTAAGATCGTGTTGGGCGTAGTAGACAAAGGCGTTCACATCAACGTCGGTGACATCGTCCTTCACGAGCCGGACGACGGTGTTGTTCACTTGGGTGCCATCAGCAATGGCTTGGGACATTGCGTCCGCTCCTTCGCGGCTGGTGATGTATTTTTAAGGGATCAGACTCTTGGGATCTGCCCTGCGGCATACTCTGGAGATTCGTCCGCGGGACAAACACATCGCAGGTTGCCGATATTTCCCAGAAAAGCCGTATTTCCTGAAAAACCTTGGTTCAAACTACACATACTGTAGTTGCCTGACAAGAGATTCGCAACCCAGAAAAACCGGATTAACACGACCGTCACACACACAAAAATACGGCTTGCGGCAGGCAGGTATTCCTGCAGTCTGGTACCGCCCGCACCCTCTATGGCGAGTTCACGTGTACCTTAGTCGTGAAGGCAGCCTCCGGGCCGTAAGCTCATGTGGCAAACCGTTCTCGATACAGCGCACAACAATGCTACGGCTTGACAGACGGTATGGATAAGGCCGATTATGCATTTTCGAATGCAAACCCAGGAATTTCTCGAATTTCGCAATAAAACGCCGATTGATTGACAAGATGCCAACCAAAACATCGAAGCTGCTCACGACCGGACAAGCGGCCGAACTGTGTTCGGTGACTCCTGACACGATACTGAAATGGATCAAGCGGGGACGCCTGCACGGCGTTCGCACCGCCGGCGGCCACTACAGGATCGATCGAAGAGACCTCGACCCGTTGGTTGTCGAACCGAGCAACGTAGAGGTTATGACGAGGCCGAGCGCCGATTGTGATCCGAAGCGCCTTCGCTGCTGGGAGTACTTTGGCGAAGCGGGTACCGTGAAGGATGAGTGCCACGACTGCGTCGTATACAAGGTACGGGCGACACGGTGTTTCCTCATGGCCGGCATGGACTGGGACATTGGACATTCCCGCAGGTTCTGTCAGAACTCATGCGACGACTGCGTCTATTACCGCAGGGTCAACGACCTTGCCACCAACATCATGCTCATCACGCAGGATGACGATCTCATCGACAGCCTTGCGGGCGAACAGGACGACCGCGTAACTCTGCGGTTTGCCGGCAACGCATACGAGGCGTCGGCGATGTTTCATGACTTTCAACCGGCATTCGCAGCCGTGGATGTTGAACACGTCCCCGCGCGAGACACACACCTTCTGGATTCGCTGGCGGCAGACCCCAGAGTGCCGGGCCTCGGAGTGATCCTCGTGGTTCCGCCGGAAATGACGGGGAGGAAACGGCGCACGCTCAATCACGACTTGATCGTGGGAGTTCTCGAGAAGCCGTTCTCTACCGACCAGCTCGCAGAGGTGCTGAATAGAGTTCCAGTCAGGAGCCTGGCACCGGCAAGCGGCGTGAACTGAGACACCATTCTCTGATCCGACCCGACCGGGTTGATGAGCAAGGTCTACCTCGATAACAACGCCACCACACCGCTGCACGAGGGTGTGGTGGACGTGATGCTACCGTTCCTCACTGGAAAGTTCGGCAACCCTTCCAGCGCCCATGCGTTTGGGAGAGAAGCCAGGCAAGCGACAGACCGGGCCAGGGAACGAGTAGCAGATTTCATCGGCGCTTTGCCGAGTGAAATCGTGTTCACGAGCGGTGGTACGGAGGCGATCAACCACGCCATTAGAGTCGTGGTGGAGTCTTTGCCGGGACCGACCCACGTGGTCACCGACGTTGTCGAGCACCCAGCGGTACTCGAAACCTGCAAGGACGCGGAGACGCGAGGGACCACCGTTACGTACCTCCCTGTCGATGATTATGGGAGCGTTATCCCGGGAGGTGTGGCGGAGACGATCACCTATGACACTTCGCTCGTCTCGATCATGCTGGCCAACAACGACGTCGGCACGATCCAGCCCGTGAAGGAGATTGCTCGAGTGGCTCGAGAGCGCGGTGTGCTCACGCACACAGATGCGGTGCAGGCGCCCGGCAAGATCCCGGTGAACGTGAGCGACCTCGACGTGGATCTGCTCAGCATCTCTGCGCACAAATTCAATGGTCCCAAAGGAATCGGTGCCCTATACGTCAGGAATGGAACGGAGTTGAATCCGTTGCTGTTCGGCGGCGCCCAGGAACGAAAGAGGCGGGCCGGTACCGAGAACGTCGCGGGTATCGTGGGCCTCGGAAAAGCG
>JBDGYW010000344.1:0-6814 GCA_039588935.1 Gemmatimonadota bacterium
CCCGAATGAAGTCCAGTGCAGTTGTGGGGATGGAGTTGAAGCCTGCGACCGTCTCATGCCCCGCAACGACAGTTTCAGCTGTTATCTCGTCGGGATCGAACAGGTCAGCTGGGTCACCGGATTCACCGCACGCCGCCGCGAAGCACACCCAACCCAAGAAAACCGCTGCTCTCCGAATAAGGAATTGCCTTACCATGATCTCTCCCCGTCACACTGAACCCTCTGCTCCTCAGTGTCTCGATCGTTGCCGCAATCACTCGACGGGTAGCTACATAAGCGAAAGCTCCTGACGAAGCTGTGATAGACGGCACAATCGCGAGTTTCGCGGAGTCGAAAGAAGGTGAGGAACGAGCGTCCAGCTTCCGCTACTTGTGCGGCTCCACTCCACCATTGATCATCAGTGCCTTGACTGGCTCCAATCCGTACGGCGTCGATTCCTCGATCGCTTTCAAGACGGTGCCGCCGCCGGTGAAGAAGTAGTATTGGGCGCTGTCCATGGCAGCCAGATAGAGCCCGGGAGAGAGGCTCTTGAACTCCTGGAGCGTATCGCCGCCACCGTAGAACTTCATCGCTTCCCGGTTCTTGTCTATCGTGCGGTCGAGTTTCTCAGAGCCGTCGCAGAAGTGCGGAGTGAGGCCCATGACCGCATTCACGAATATGGTCTTTGCGGACCCGATTGCCCCAGCAACCTCAGGAGTCTCGAATGATTCCGGTGCTACGTCGAGCATGTATCCGTACTCGTTGCCCTCCTCGAAATCGCTGATCTGCACCTCTCTGTATCTCCCTTCCTCTCGGTTGGGGAATACGTCGGACTCTATGATCACTGGCAGCTCCACGACTTTCTTGGCCTTGGCATCCTGTTTCACCAGGTCCTCGGCGGCCGCGATATCAGCGTCGCTCACGCCCTTTATTCGCACGCCGTACTTGGCGCAAAGGAAGGTATTGTAAATGACGCCACCCAAAATCAGGTGGTCGACCTTACGATAGATCTCGTTCAGTGGGCCGATCTTCGTGTCGTATTTTGCGCCGGCGACTATCGCTACCATCGGTCGGTTGGGCTCGAGCACATGTCTGAGGTTCACCAACTCCTTCTGCATCAGGAATCCCGCGAAGGACGGCAGGTATCGGGTGACGTCTACCGTGGACACATGCGGTTGCCAAGATCCGAACGCGTCATTCACGAACACGTCGGCCAAGCCAGCGAGCTGGCGGGCCAGTGCATCTTTGCCTTGGCCGCGAGTTTCCTCGCCTGCAAACCACCTGGTGTTCGGAAGGTATATGCCTCCAATCCGCCGTTCCTCGAGGTCTCGGATGTGCCAGTTGACGGAGGTGTCAATCTGCTCGATGCCGTCTTCGGGATCCACGTGGAACTTCGGCACGGCAAAGGTCGTGTGGAGCTTGCGTTCCAGATAGTCGACCACCGGTTCGACCGAAGTGTCATCGCTAACGGTGATGTTGCCAGTCTTCTTGTCTTTGGGGCGCCCCACGTGAGTCATGAGGATTGGTCGACCACCGCTCTCGACTATGCTGTACAGCGTGCCAAGCGTGGCGTCGATCCGATAGGGGTCGCGTATCACGCCCCTCTTCACGACATTGTGGTCTACCCGCACGAGGACGATCTTTCCATCCAGATCGGCGTCCTGGATGAGTGGAAGACGGGGATCGAGTTCGTCGCGATTCATGGCGCGCTCCTTGACGCTGAGATCTGCCTTCTTTAACTCTAGCCATTAGTGCACGGATGCGGAACGTAGCCGGTCTCCAAATGACGGTGTAGCGTTGAGTGTCTGAAGCTGGCGGATTTTGGTTGAGTTGCGAGTTCGAAGGCCTGTTTCTGAGAAGCCCTCGACAAACAGAGGAAAACGCGCATGACCAGCTCATTTCCGGTATTCAATGGCCAATCGGAAACAACCATAGATTCATTGGGCACCCGCACGATCGGTTCGCCGGTTCGCCATCTGCGTTTTGTCGATGACGGGTCGAGAGTAGTGTATGACACGTCGGAGGAACGGCTGACCGACCGACTGGAAAAGACCGGACAGATAATGTCGTTCGAGGAAGCTGGCCCTCGGGACAAGCTGTTCTTCGATCCCCTGAACGTAAAGGCTGCTATCGTTACCTGCGGCGGCCTCTGCCCGGGTACAAACGACGTTATCCGTTCGGTGGTCCACACGCTGACCTATGGGTACGGTGTCCGCATCATCAAGGGTGTTCAGTACGGTTATTCGGGATTGAATCCGGAGTCGCAACTGCCGTTCGTCGACCTAAAGCCCGACGTGGTCCGCAATATCCACGAGCATGGCGGTACGTTCCTCGGTTCGTCGCGCGGCCCCCAACCGGTTGACGTCATGGTTGACACGCTATATCGCGAGGACATCCGGGTGCTGTTTGCCATTGGCGGCGACGGTACGTTGCGAGGGGCAGATGAGATCCACAACGAGGTGAAGTCCCGCGGCCTCGGCATCGGCGTTATTGGAATTCCCAAGACAATCGACAATGACATCGGCGTGGTATCGCGAACCTTCGGCTTCGACACTGCCGTGAGTACTGCTGTGGAGAGCCTTCGTGCCGCCCATACCGAAGCGATATGCGCCATAAACGGAGTCGGTATTGTGAAGTTGATGGGGCGGAACGCCGGTTTTGTCACGGCACATGCCGCTCTTGCTGCCGCGGATGCGAACTTCGTGCTGGTACCGGAAGTGCCCTTCGAGTTGGACGGCCCCAATGGTTTTTTGGCTGCTCTGGAGAAACGGCTTGCCGAGCGCGACCACGCGCTGGTGGTCGTGGCCGAGGGAGCCGGGCAGAGCCTGTTTGAGGACGACCGAGGAGTGGATGCCTCAGGGAACGAGAAACTGGGTGACATCGGCGTCCTGTTGAAGAGCAGGATCGGCGAGTACCTGACAGGGCGCGGTGTGCGCCACTCCGTCAAGTACATCGACCCCAGCTACACAATTCGGTCCGTGCCGGCCAACCCCAACGATCGGATCTTTTGCGGGTTCCTGGGCCAGCACGCAGCACACGCCGCCATGGCGGGAAAGACGGGTCTGCTGATTGGGTCATGGAACAACCTGTTCATCCATGTGCCGCTGGAGTTGGCGGTGCGCAACCGCAAGCGGATCGACCCCGAAGGCATCATCTGGACGAGCGTGCTGGAGGCAACGGGCCAGCCGAGCCCCATGGTGAATAACCAGTGAACCCGGCGAACCGTTTGTCCGAACAACCCTAATCGCCGTATGGCGAGCCGATATCCAAAAGGAACTGGTTTTCGGGGTTACGCGTCTCGCCACCGCTCGTGACTCGAATCGCCGCCGGATCGTTGACCGGACAGCGCTCCTCACAGATGCCACAGCCAATACACAACTCTGCGTCCACCTGCGGCTGCTGGAGGTAAACCTCGTCTCCGTCGTGATTGACGACCGTCACCTCGCGGAACCAAATGGCCTTTTCCTCCAGCGGGCAATGCTCTTCACATACGATACATTCCCTGTCGAAGGCAAATGGCAGGCAGCGTGACCGGTCGATGTACGCGGTCCCGATGAATACCTGTTGCTTCTCCTCTACGGTCAGTTCCTCGATGGCACCGGTCGGGCACACCTGTCCGCATAGAGTGCAGTTGAACTCGCAGTAACCCACACTCATCAGGAGCATTGGCGACCAAATTCCGGCAAGTCCGGCTTCGAGGGTCGTCGGGTGAATGGCATTCGTCGGACAGACCTTCATACACTCGCCGCAGCGGACGCACTTTGTCAGGAACTCATTCTCCGCAAGCGAGCCTGGTGGCCTGATGAGTTCGGGATTGAAGGTGCGGCCCTGAACGTATGGCGGGACCTTCAGCATCACGGCTGCTGCTGCACCTGAGCCTGCCGCCGTTAGAAAGGCTCGACGCCCGACTTTGTGTTTTGGACGCGACTTCTTTCGTTTCTTAGCCATCGTTGTTCCCAGCCGTATGCTCGGCGTGCCCGCTGGCATTTGTAGGCCCGACTAGCTCCTTCGATCTATCGCCGAGTTTTAGATCAAACGAGATCGCGCCAGAAGGGCACAAGTCCCGACAGGTGAAACAGAGGTAACACTCTTCCTTCTTCCAGCGGCCTGAGAGATGGGGGTCGCAGGCACCGGGACAGAACGCGACGCACATCTTGCAGTCGTTGCAGCGGTCGTTGTTCAGGTTCAGATAGATGCGGCCGGTCTTGGCGAACACGCCGAGCAAAGCGCCCAGCGGGCACAGGTAACGGCACCAGAACCTGAAGTGGAACAACGCCATAACCACCAGGAACACGAACATGACCCCTATCAGCACGCCGCCGGCATACGCCAGCGGCTGATTGCTGAGTACGTACTCACGTAGCACACTGTAGATGGGTTCGGATATCAGCGTCGCACGAACCGGCCCGATGCCGGGATCCGTGTAGTAAAGCCAACCAAAAAACTGTTCGGCACCCCACTGAAACGCCGGGTAGACGCTTGTCGCCATCGTGCGGTAGAAGAGCGAAAACGGGTCGAATATGCCCGCCAAGTTCAGGCCCGCGAGAGCTGAAACCAGTAATGCGGTCAGGAGCAGGTACTTACTCTTCTGCCACTGGTTCCAAGTGCCTGTCTTGATCAGTTTGGGCAGGGGAGCCTTTCGAGCCCAACTCACGATGTTGAAGGTCGCCCCAACGGGACAGACCCAACCACAGAAGAAGCGTCCCAGCAAGAGGGTCAACGCCACGGTCACCAATGCGAGCAGCATCCCCGACAGCACCGCGTGTGACGCAAAGAGGGTCGAAAGCAGTATCAGCGGGTCGATGTCGAAGAATAACGTTGCCCATGGCTCGGTATCGTCTTCACCCACCAGAGTTGTACGGATCAGCAGGACGAAGAAAAGGACCAGAAAGAGAAACTGAGAGAGCCGCCGCAGGTTCACCAGGTTAGGTGCGAACACCGCGAAGCGGCTCTTGGAGGCTTTTTCAGCAGCCAATAGTCACTCCAGATTTCGGTTTGGAGTAGGCTGTCGCACTAATGGCGACGAAACTCAGGATACGTCCAGCCGGCGTGGATTCAGACTCTCAAAATCAGAGGTGCCCAGTCCAATCGCGACGCCAGCTTTGGTGGACGTGAAGTGGTCCGGCTCATAGCCAAACAAGGTGGACCCGTATGCGTCCATCGCTACCGTATCGATCCCGGCGGCAACAATGTCCTTCCTCTCTACATCGCGAAGGCTGCCTCCCTGCGGGCCGTTGCCGGTCAACACGCGCACGGCATCCATAACCACCAGATCGGAGGGTACGAACTTGGCGACGTCGGCCATAGCGGGTCCAAGGTTTTGGTGCAGCTGGCTGCGGTTTCCCCCGACCACACCCATCAAGTTCTTGATGGACAGGGTCATCTGCGTGAGGCTATGATGTTTCACGATCGGAAGGTTGATCCGCTTGTCGCATTCAACGTAATCCGTGTAGACCTCCCATGACCGGAGATTCTGCCCGCCGATATCCATCCGTCTGAACTTGCGGCGGTCCAGGAAGAAGACATCTGCCCCGGCTTCCTCGGCCGCAGCCTTGATTCCACTTCGCACAAACGTCCTGCGTTCATCGTTGCACGGAGAATCGGACAGCTTGACCGTCCTCGCCCCCGCTTCCAAGCATAGTCTGACCACGGTGGCCACCACGTCAGGATTGGTGTTCGCGGCCTGCTCCGGACGACGGTCCCATCCGATGTTGGGTTTGACCCAGACAACGTCTCCGTTCGAAACAAAACGACTCATACCGCCGAGCGCATTAATGGCCTCTTCGGTAAGTCTTCGTGCTTCATGCGCAATTGCCTCGTCACTGTCCTCGGGATTGGTCCAGCTGGCAATCGCCATATCCGCCGGGGATTGTCGTGTGAGCGGGAAGGGTGAAAGCCCCATGGCAGCCGTTCCGGCCGCTGCTGCTTCAATAAACGTGCGTCGGGTCATGCGCCGATGCATGTGCTACCTCCAAAAGAGAAACTGATGAAGTAGTAAACATACATAGTACCCGTGGTCCTTCTGCAAGTGCGGTCAACTTCGGGCCACAGATGGTTATACTTGATCGTTGCCCGGCGATTTATGCTTTCTAGTGAACTTCGGGCCATTCTTCTGCGCATACAACAGAGAATTCCCATTGGACGATTGAGTTCAATGGAGTAGTGTTGCCGAGACGGGAAATACCCATCTACTGGAGGAAGTCATGACGAAAGGTGCACGGCCGGACCGTGAGCAAGACGGAATCTCTCGCAGGAACTTCGTCAAGGTGGGAGGTGCTGCGTTGGCTGGCGGGGCTGCAATCGGCGTGACTCCAACTCCGGCAAGTGCGAGTGCGGCTGCCGGTCTGTTCCCGAGAGCGGGCGATCGCAACGCAAAGATCCAACACTTTCGCACACTCGGTCGTACGGGCTGGGAAACGTCGGACATCGCGATGGGGACCAATCGGCTCAGAGAATCGTCTGTGGTGCGCTACGCCGTAGACAAGGGTGTCACCCTCATCGATACCGCTGAGGGATACCAGAACGGCGAAACCGAACGAGTCATCGGTGAGGCGCTCCAGCACCTGGACAGGTCGAGCATCTTCATTCATGACAGGATGCGTATCGGCGCTGACGATACCGAAGAGACAATTGTAGGCCGAATTCGCGGTAGTCTGGAGCGCCTTCAGACCGATTACATCGATGCCTACGGCATTCATGGTCCGCCGACCATCGAGGCGCTTAGTCATTCGGGATACCATGCCGCAATCACGACGCTGAAGGCCGAAGGCCGTGTCCGTCATGCGGCCCTGTCATACCACGGTCCGCGTAACGACGAGCAAGACAGCATGGCCGA
>JBDGYW010000345.1:0-7186 GCA_039588935.1 Gemmatimonadota bacterium
TGGAAATCAAGCGGTACTGAACAATCTGGCCGAGGGGTTTTCTGGTAGCGGTGGCAAAGGGATTGACTTTAGCGGGTCGACTGGCTTGGTCCTGTACGGCTACAACGGCATGTATAACAACGCTACAGATTACAGCGGGTCGGTGGACATTATCCAGGCTCTCGGCGACAACGAATCACTTGGTTCCAGCCCGTTCGCCAAGAGTGGTGCTGACACGGTCGCCAACCGGTTTGCCTATTTCGAGCCGGCCGACGTGGGCAACGTAAGGGGCGGGGCGTATCCTTCAGGGTGCAGGCTTGACAAGGGGGCGGTCCAGCACGCGGACCCGGTACCGCTCATAACTACGCGACGAAACTCAATGATAGGGAGATAACACTATGGGCCGCATGGTCTATTGTCCGCTTGTGGCCTTGAGTGTCACGAACGACGCGGACCAGGATATATGGGAGCTTGCTGCTCCGTCTGGCAACAAGCTGGTATTACACGGATGGGAGGTGCAGCGCATCGGAGGTGGCTGAGGCAGTACGGCTACGGGTTTTGTTCGGGACGGCGTCCGGCAGCGGTGGGGCAGCGGCCACCGAAGCGAAAGCCGACAACGGAGACGACGGGACCATCGTCGGCGTAGTGGAAACGCTGAACACGACCCCGGGAACAGACGGGGCGGTGCTCCAGACGTTTCAGTGGGAGCAACTGGGGCCGCTCGGCGTGATCTATACACCCGAGATGCGGCCGGTGATCGATGTCAGCACGTTCTTGAAGCTGAACCTGGAAACGGCCCTCGGAGCCACGACGGTGTGGGATGGGTGGTTGTGCTGGGAAGAAATCTGATCTATGCGACGGCATGTCTTCAGACGACCGACGGATGATGATACGCGGCGGGACGCACTGCCTGTTGTGTTTAGGGATGTCGTCACGATTATCACCGGCACGGTCTGCTGGGGCCACTCAACAGGCGTCACCGAAGACAACGTGCTGACGTTCACCGGGCACTGGACGGGCGACGGGTCGATCACCGGCGCAGGCGACGCCGAGCAGATCGAGCTGGACGATACGGAGACGATGCAGACGAGTAGCGTCGTCAACACGGGCGCAGTTACCGTCACCCTCCAGAAAAACAAGTACGGCTCGGGCGACGCCAGCGTAGTCCTCAAGTACCGCACCGGTGCCACTGTGGCCGCGTGCCAGGCCGCCGGCTGGTCGACCTATACCGTGCCGTTTGCGTCGTCTGGTTACGCTCAGGTCAGGGTGGAGGATCCAGTGTGACCTGGCGACTTTACTACGGGGACGGCACGACACTTGACGGGGAAGGCCCCTTGCCGCCCGGCGGGGACGCCCGTGGTGTGCAGGCGATCGTGCAGGACCATGAGGAGGTAGGCGGTGCGATTGTTACCAGTAGCGATTATTACGTCCTGAAAGGCGGGCAGTGGCGAGGCGTGGACATCTTTGGGCTGTTCGACTTTCTGCTGGACTCTGGAACCGTCGTCATGGGGCGCACGATTAGGCGCGAAGAGTATCAGACAATCATCCGAGAAGCCCTGAAAACGAAGGAGACGTGGCTTCCAGGTGAAAGGAAGTTTGACTGATGGCCAGCGCTGTATGGGTGCAAGAGGATCATCGATGGGTCGCCGACGACGGTGGTGCCCTTGACGCCGGTACGCTCCTGGGGAGCGGCAATAACGAGGGTTACTCGCTCGCCATAGACGGGACCGTTCGCATACGGATCGTCGTTCAGCAGACGAACGCGGCCAAGACTGTCAACAATCATACTTTTCAACTCCGGGCACTCAAGACGGGAGGCTCCTGGGGAACCAACGACTTTCAGGTTACGACGACTTCGACCGGCGGGGTGCAGCTCAACGACGGGACCAGGACGGACAATGCTGCCACGTCGCAGCGGATCGGCGACGGGACGTACGGCACAGGTGACGTCAACGGATACAACGATGGGACGACGGACGATCTGACGGGGGTGATAGACTACAATGGTGCCCAGGAGGTCGAACAGGAGCACGTCCTGACGCTCCCCTCAGCCGATGTGGTCGGTGGCGACGTCTTCGACCTGCGGGTATATGAGGCGGACGGAACGGCACTGGACACGTACCCGGGCACACTGCCGAGGCTGACAGTTCTGGGCGGGGCAAGCAGTACGCCGTCAAGCACGCCCAGCCAGACTCCCAGCCAAACTCCGTCTCAAACTCCGTCTCAAACCCCTTCCACTACACCAACAAGCACGCCTAGCCAGACCCCATCGACCACCCCCACAAGCACACCTTCGCAAACGCCGTCTACCACTCCAACAAGCACGCCCAGCCAGACACCGTCTCAGACTCCCTCGACTACACCGACGAGCACACCTAGCCAGACACCTAGTCAGACTCCGTCCACTACTCCGACGAGTACCCCGTCCCAGACGCCATCAACAACCCCAACGAGTACGCCAAGCCAGACGCCCTCCCAAACTCCTTCCACAACTCCGACAAGCACGCCTAGCCAAACCCCGAGTCAGACTCCGTCCACGACACCGACATCCACGCCCAGCCAAACTCCGTCGACCACTCCGACATCCACGCCCAGTCAAACGCCGTCCACGACTCCGTCAAGTACGCCCAGCCAGACACCATCCAGTACGCCAAGTAGCACTGCTGCGGCAGCTCTCGTCGTTGACGATGTGGTTATGACGTTCGCTGTGGCTTCCAGCACGCCCTCTAGCACGCCAAGCCAAACGCCATCACAGACACCGTCGACTACTCCAACGAGTACACCGAGCACGACACCGACTTCAACGCCCTCACAAACCCCGTCCCAAACTCCCTCCCAGACGCCCAGTCAAACACCTTCAACTACCCCGACAAGCACCCCGTCTCAGACTCCATCGACCACACCAACATCCACGCCCAGTCAAACCCCTTCCAGTACGCCATCGTCTACATTCACCACAACGCCCTCATCGACGCCGTCTCAGACGCCCAGCACGACGCCGACAAGCACACCGTCGCAAACACCTTCGACAACTCCCACGAGCACGCCATCGCAAACGCCGTCCACGACGCCCACGTCCACGCCCAGCCAAACACCGTCGCAAACACCTTCTACCACCCCCACGAGCACGCCGTCCCAAACGCCGTCTCAGACTCCGTCGACAACTCCGACTTCCACACCCAGCCAAACGCCGTCCACAACTCCGACTCAAACACCCTCTCAGACACCCAGCCAGACCGTCAGCCAGACGCCGAGTCAAACGCCTTCGACTACGCCAACGTCAACGCCGAGCCAGACCCCGTCTACTACGCCCACGTCTACTCCAAGCCAGACACCGTCCCAAACGCCATCCCAGACGCCATCCCAAACCGTTAGCCAGACACCATCCCAGACACCGTCGACCACTCCCACAAGTACACCATCCCAGACTCCGTCGACTACTCCAACGAGTACGCCGAGCCAGACTCCCTCATCGACCCCTTCGTCTACATTCACAACCACGCCCTCATCGACGCCTTCCCAGACGCCGAGTACAACCCCTACGTCTACGCCGTCTCAGACACCCTCCAGCACCCCAAGCCAGACACCTTCCACAACTCCCACAAGCACCCCCTCCCAGACTCCCAGCACGACACCAACCAGCACGCCGTCCCAGACTCCATCTACTACCCCGACGTCAACGCCTTCACAGACGCCCAGCCAGACGCCCAGCCAGACTCCATCCCAAACTCCCAGCCAGACGCCGTCTCAGACCCCATCCACAACCCCGACCTCAACACCGTCCCAAACGCCATCGACCACCCCAACATCGACTCCAAGCCAAACGCCGAGTACAACCCCGACAAGCACGCCCAGTCAAACCCCTTCCAGTACGCCATCGTCTACAGGTGTGGCAGCAGGAGCCGTGCCAATAATCAGCGGCAACGGAGTTCATTCCTTGATAGCGGGAGGCCAGGTAATCAATGGCTGACCTGACCGTCATATACCTGACCGTCAACCAGTTACCGAACCGTTGGACAAGATTCCACATGCAGCACCTGAAGGCCGCGACGGCAGGCTGTTCGCTCATTTCGATATCCCGTATCCCGATGTACTTTGGCACGAATCTACTCCAGAAGGGAAAACCGTCAGCATGGAACGTCTATGCACAACTGTTGCGGGGGGCAGAACTGGCAACAACGCCGTTTGTCGCTGTTGCGGAAGACGACACTCTCTATAGCAAGGAACATTTTTCGGACTTTCGACCACCAATGGACGCAGTGGCCTACAATATGGCCCGATGGTCAATCACCACCTGGCGACGCCCGTGCTACCAGATGGTCGGCAGGCGCGGTAATTTTGCCATGATAGGGCCGCGAACACTGGTGATCGAGGCCCTGGAGGAGCGATTGGCAGTGCGAGGGCGCAGATCCAAGCCTGGCGAGATCGGTCGGCCAGACGTAGAGAAACGGCTAAAGGTGACGCCGCGCCAGGCTGTCGAATGGTACAGCTCCGTACCGATCGTCAACATGCGTCACCCCGGCGGGCTGACAACGAAACAACGCAAAGGCTACCGCATGAAACACGTTCGGGCGTGCGCTTACGATATTCCCGTGTGGGGAAAAGCCTCCGCACTCTTGGCCCACTTTACCGAGGGAAATAATGCCTAACGTCAGCGAGGAAATACGAAGCCTACTTCACATAACGTGTCATCCACACCATCCTCTACCGCACAGCACCGGCAGGAGGCACGGCAACAGAGCCCTGTTGGCGGACTTGTGCAAGAGACTTGGCTACAAGGAAGGCGCGGAAATTGGCGTCCGCAAAGGCGAGTTCTCCGAATTGTTCTGCAAGGCCGGGATGAAGATGCACTGCATCGACCCGTGGCAGCCATATTACGCTATCAACCACAACAGAATCAGAAGGTACTACCACGAAGCCAAGGCACGACTGGCAGGGTATGATGCGAATATTATCCGTAGCAGTAGCATAGGTGCGGTGGATTCCTTCGAGGACGGTCAACTTGATTTCGTCTACATTGACGGAGATCACGCTTTCGACGCGGCGATGATGGACTTGCTGTTGTACGTGCCGAAGGTGCGATCCGGCGGGCTCGTCATGCTGCACGATTACCACGGTGAGTGCCGCGGGGTGATGCTTGCAGTGGATGCCTACACGCAAGCCCACCATATTGATCCTTGGTACGTCTTGAAGGCACGAGAACCAACTGTGTTTTGGGAGAATCCGTGAACGTCTTTGTGCTATGCACCGGTCGCTGTGGCTCGAAAACCTTCGCGGCGGCGTGCAAACACAACATCACGAACTACACCGCTTCCCATGAATCAGGACCCTTTCGCACTACGCAGTTTTTGGATGATCTTGTGTTTCATTACCCACCCAATCACATCGAAGTAGATAACGCTTTGACGCTGTTTGCCCCGATCCTGGCCAGACAGTATGGAAGCGGTGCGTATTTCGTGCATTTGCTCCGAAACGCGGACGACTGTATCGACAGCCTGGCGCAACGGAGATGCTCCCGACGAATGTACGGGCTGCTGTTCGGGAAGAAGGCTGCGCCGAAGCATACGGAGCGACGAAGAGCGAACGTGTATTACCGTGTATGCAATTCCATCCTTGAGCGGCTTATGGACGGAGTGTCAGGAACCACCGTGCATATCGAGACTCCCGAGCGTGGCTTCAGCGAAATGTGGGAGTCCATCGGTGCGGAAGGCGATTATGACAAAGCCCTGCGTGACTTGGGGAAACACCTGAACAAGAGACCGTGATGTACGGCCGATCCAGATTATCCATCATCATTCCCGTGCTGAACAGCCACGAGATCGTGCGTCGGCAGTTGCTGCATTTCCGCAACATGCCGCTGCCAGAGGACGTCGAGTTGATTATCGTGGACGATGGCAGCGACCCGCCGCTTGCCAGGACAACGGACTTTTATGGTGCTCGCCTGGTCGTGACCGGCGATACCCGTCCTTGGACGCAGCCCAGGGCCAGGAATATCGGTGCCGGCCACGCAGGTGGCGAATTGTTGTTGTTCACCGACATTGACCATATCGTGCCAGAGGAAAGCGTACGGTGGTGCATGGAGTGCCCCCACGATTTTTCCAAGTTCCGTCGCTACCTCGCTGTATTGGATGAAGACGGCCAGATCACCCAGGACCGCGACGTAATGGAGGAGTACGGCATCCCCAAGAATCGCGGGCTCCGTGTCTCCTGCCATACTCTCAGCATGGTCATTCGGCGGGAGATATTCGAGGATATCGGGGGCTACCGAGAAAAGCTCGGCAAGCATCCCACGCATGACGACGGCCACATGAAGAGAATGCTCAACCGCCGGATTCGGGCCGGCACCGTCACCCGCTGCCCGGATACCGACGGCGTGGACGATCGACCGATCATCTACGTCTTTCCCAATGGTCGTTTCTGCGGAGACAAGGACTATAACCCCATGGGGCTGTTTCACAGCCTGGCGCGATGAAACTCTCAATCGTCACACCTATCCTGAACAGCCACGAAATAGTGCGGCGGCAACTGATTCACTACCAAAAGATGGAATTGCCGCCGGATCGCGTGGAAATATTCTGGGTTGACGACGGGAGCGAGCCTCCACTTGCCCAGTGGATACATGACCGCAACTGGATCCTTACCACCAACCATCACATTACGGCGACCAACGACACTCGCCCCTGGACGGAGATGGTTGCTTTCAATCGTGGCGTGGCGCTTTCCCAGGGTGAGTACATCCTGAAGGCCGACATTGACTATGTCGTCACGAAAGCCGCTATCCAAGCAGCGCTAGAGTTTACCGGCGACAGGATGAACTTCAGGCGACGGTTCGGGGTGTTGGACAGTAACGGCGACATTGACGACGACCCCAAGACGCTGAAAAGCTGGGGACTGAAGAAGAAGTACATTGGCAAGGTCTTTAGGGGCCACCGCAACCAATGGCTCATGCGGAAAAGCGTGTTTAACCATCTTGGTGGCTACAACGAACAGGTAGCTGGACAATGGCTGGCGGCCAGCGCGGATTCCATGTTCTTCCGCAAGTGGAAGGCATTGGAGGCATCACGGACGGTAACGGTAGGAGAGGAAGAACCCATACTGTATTCCATCCCGAACGGATCACACTGTGGTGATCGGGACTACAACCCACACGGATTCTTTCACACGTTGAAGCGACAATGACGGGCATACTGTATTACACCGACAACCA
>JBDGYW010000346.1:0-6803 GCA_039588935.1 Gemmatimonadota bacterium
TGTCCGATCGACCTGTTGAGAGATGTCGCGTAGTCCTCCTGGATGACAGCGAGCAAGAGGTTGCGGAGACACTCACAGATGAGAATGGCGGGTTCTCTCTGAACGCACCTGCTTCCGGTACGTACGTCCTGTCCATCACGCGCATCGGCTACCATCCACTGGCCGAAGGGCCAGTGACTGTTCACGTGAACGACACAGTCGAAGTTGCGTATGTTGCACGCCCGGTGGCCGTCACACTTGCTCCCATCACGGTTCGGACTGTTCGGGTGATCCGTTATCTGGAGAATGCCGGGTTCTACCGGCGTCAGAGGAAGTCCGCAAGTGGGTTCTTCCTCGGCCCGGCCGAGATCGAGGAGCGGTTGTACCGAGCGTCTCGGGTGACCGATCTGCTGCACGGCACCCCCGGCCTCTCGGTTTTGCGCGCGCCGGACGGCCGGTTTGGCAGCACCGTGAGGCTCAGAGGAATTCGGTCCGTGCAAGCGGGATGCTCGGCACCCAAGATCTACGTCGACGGCGTAATGGCCTACGATCCGCGCTCGCATGGTTACGTGTCGATGGATGAACTCGTCGATCGATACTCGATCAGCGCGATCGAGGTATATCGTGGCCCGGCCGAACTTCCTGTCCAATATGGCGGCGCCGAGAGCGCCTGCGGAGTGTTGTTGATATGGACCGGTCATCGGGAATAGTCCGCCGCGGTGTTGGGCTGCTCGCACGCTGCGTGAACTCCAGCGGGATTCATCGCTCGGCGACGGCGCTCGTCGCGTTCCTCGCCGTCTCGTTTCAACCAACGCCATCGTCCGGACAGACGATACGAGGCACGATCGTCGAATCCGAAACGGGCGACGTTATCGCGCATGCACGCATTGTGATGCTGGGCGAAGCAGGAGACACCGCCGCCAGCGGTCTTTCAGGTGATGAAGGGTCGTTTGTGGTAAGCGCGACTGAATGGGGCACATACGTCGTGTCGATAGCTCGGCTAGGCTACCATCCACACGTCGACGGGCCTTTGAGACTCACTCCGGGTGACACTGTCGACGTCAGCTACCAGCTCAGTCCGCTGGCTTTTCGAATGGACCCCGTGGTTGTCCAGGCGGCCGCCACCGTTTTGTTCCTGCAGCGTGCGGGATTCTACCACAGGCAAAGGCTGGTTTTCGGCCACCACATCGAGCCGGCCAGGATAGAGTTGCGGCGCGACGCCGCGCAAGACATCGCGGATCTGATGGTCGGGATTCCGGGTGTCAGGATTTTCTATTCCAGATCCGGATCCGGTAAGTCCATCAGGTTGACCGGGATGGCTTCACTGGTGGCCTCATGCAACGCACCCCTCTTCTATGTTGACGGTACCCGTGTGCTCCCGGTCGGCAGGGTCGAAGACATAGTCAGGCCTTGGGACGTGCAGGCGATCGAGATCTTTCGTCGGCCTTCCGAGATACCGGCACAGTACGGGGGTGCAGAAAGCGGCTGTGGTGTGATTCTGATTTGGACTCGACGCGGGGCAGCGCGGCGGAGGCGGTGAGTGGATAGCGCCTTTCGGCGTTTACCAAACGCACGAGATCCTGCGCTGATGTCAGGGTTCGCAGTCATCGCCCTCGCGGGCGTGTTGCACTCGACGTGCGGCGGTGATCACCCCCCACCGACGTTCTCTCGGCGCGACAGCGCCGGCGTCACGATTGTCGAGTCGAGTTCACCGCGATGGAGTCTGCAGGAGGGATGGCAGATTGACCCCATCCCCCTCTTGGATCTTGCCACTTCCGGAACCGGTCCGCCTCACGAGTTCTACCGGGTACGAGATGCGATGCGTCTTCCAGATGGGTCAATCGCCGTCGCTGATCGGGGCTCGAGCGAGGTGAGGCTCTTCTCCACTACGGGAGAGTTCTTACGGGCAGTAGGTCGACGAGGCGAGGGACCGGGAGAGTTCGAGAGGCTCACCAGCATCCATGGGATTCGAGGTGATTCACTAATCGCACTCGACTACTGGTTGCGACGAATCACCGTCCTCGGTCCCGATCTTTCAATGTCCCGAACCTTTTCTCTATTTGCAGACGGGCTGCGCGTCTCGGAGCTGAGCACACTCGACGACACGACATTGGTGGCGAAGGTCTACTCACTGGCTGAAGTCGAAGGGGTGAACGGCCTGTTCCGCGGGACGAACCCGGTGATCACCATATCCCTGAGCGGTGCGGTGCTCGATACTGTCACCTCGATAGCGGGAGACGAGAGTTTCGAAGGACCTACGTTTTCGGCACCCGCGCTTTTCGGCAGGGATTCCCACATGGCGGCGCATCAAGGACTCATCTACTTGGGATCAGCCGATGATATGCAGTTCGAGGTCTTCTCCTCGTCTGGTCGACTGGAGCGGATTGTCCGGATCCCGGATGTGGATCTGAGTGTAACGGCTCAGGAGATACGAGAGGAACGTGACGCTTCCGCAGGCCCCAACCCACCTCCGTCAATAAGAGACATTCTTGCAGCTATTCCCGAATCGGATACCAGACCGGCGTATTCCGATCTACTGGTTGACACGGAAGGATTTGTGTGGGCGGCAGAGTATCTTGGGGAAGCGGAGCGACATGAGCCGAGGGAATGGCGGGTGTTCACCCCCGAGGGCGAGTGGGCGGGCTCCGTTGGAACTCCGGGCCGCTTCACAGTATACGAAATCGGCCTGGATTACGTGCTGGGAGGGTTGCTCGACGATATGGATGTAGAGCACGTGCAGGTTCTGCGTCTGCACCGTCGGTGACGGACCTGCGGTTGACCGTGGCATCGGGAACCTGGACCGAACCCGCGTCACCACTTTGCGCAGGATCGCTGGGCTAACCTCGGAGGAACACGAATGACACGTGCTTTTGCCCTGCTACCGGCGCTCGTTGCGCCACTCATAACGGCCTGCTCAGAGCAAGCACCTGAAATCAGCCAGGCCATCGTACGTGACAGCGGTGGCATCACGATCGTTGAGAATCGAGAGTTTGCACCACAGGAGTGGCTCGCGGAGAGGACGGCGCAGATCGGCGTGGCGGATGGTGAGGCGGAATATCAGTTCTTCCGGGTTGGTGATATGGTGCGGCTCGACGACGGCACGATCGTGGTCCTGAACACAGGGACTGCCGAACTCAGATTCTACACAGCTGACGGTGTCCACTTGCGCACCGTCGGTGGCCGAGGAGAAGGGCCCGGCGAATACCGATCCCCGTCGACACTCGTTCGCTTACATAACGACACGCTCGTTGTGTTTGGCTTCGCCGATGGACGATTGACGTGGCTCACCAGCGAAGGTGACTTCATCCGCAGTCAGCCGGTAGATCGCGGCGCGATCGTGAACCTGGGTGCTCAGTTCGGTGCATCACACGGTGCCCGCTTGCTACCCGATATGTCATACTTGCTGCCGCTGATGCAATCCGGGGATGTCGACATCTATCATGGCGTGGTGCGACCCCCTGAAGGATATGCGTGGGCTCCCAACGACCTCTCGGACGCAAAGCTGCTGGGTTGGTTTCCGGGGATAGAACAGATCAATCTTGGCTCGATGGAACGCGCAGACTTTTTGGTGCTGCCATTCTCCCGCATGACCGTGCACGCTGCGGGTGGTGATCCCCTCGAGATCTACATCGGAACAAATGACGATTTCGAGATCCGCAAGTATTCGCGGGCCGGTGAGCTTCGCGCCCTCGTCCGGAAGGCCCATACCCCCGTTCCCGTAACCGAGGAGGCCATGGCTCAGTGGTCGCAACGTGCCCGTGAAAACATGCAGCCGAGGTACGATGAAGCAGGCATCGACCGACGCCTCGGGCAATTGCCGGTTCCGTCCAGCTTGCCGCCCTACGGCCAGCTACACGTTGACGAACTCGGCAATCTCTGGGTCCAGGAATATCAGGTCGAATCAGCAGATTCGGCTCGGTACTTCGTGTTCGACAGCGCAGGCCAACTCACAGCCTCCGTTGCGTTCGATGGTGGAATTGTGCCAATGCACATTGGCGGAGATAACGTCCTTGCCGTATTTCGCGACGCTGACCAAGTGGAATATGTCAGGTCGTACAGGCTACAGAGGGAGTCCTAAGGTATGGCAGTGCTTCGAAGTGTAGTCTCAGCGTTCGCGGCTGTAATGATGTGGCTCCAATGCCACGGCCAGGACACAGTTCTCGTTCACTCCAACAATCCGCCCGTCTGGGGCGAAAATGTTCAGCTCGTCGAAGATCTGCGGATCGGTGCACTGGACGGTGCAGACGAATATGTCTTCGGACGGATCTCCATGGTTGCTGCGAGGAAGAACGGGACGATCCACACCGTGGATGTACAGGCACCTGTCATTCTCCAGTACGACTCGACGGGCGTGTACGATCGAAGGTAAAGTGGCTGAATCCTAGACAAACGTCGCAAATCCGTATCTCGGCGCTCCAAGCACACATAGGGAGGAGATAATCATGTATCTGAGCAGGCTTTTGATGGCTGTGTTTACTCTGGCGCTAATGCCGGCAGCGTCCACGGCGCAACAGCAGGCCGACACTACTGTCACCGCAGAGATAGTAATCGCGATCAACGTTGAAGATCGTGAACCAGTGGGTGGCGCTGAGCAGTTTCCGGTGGATGTGGGAGAGTTGTTCGGGTGGACAAGAGTGAGCGGGGCATCAAACACGACGGTCGAGCATGTGTGGCGTTACCAGAACCATGAGCTAGTGGTACCGATCAACATTGGCGGGTCGCCTTGGCGTGCGTGGAGCACCAAGAACGTTCCGCCGGAGTGGACGGGGGAGTGGACGTTCGAAGTTCGGGATGGTTCCGGCAATGTCGTGGCATCTGTCACGTTCACTGTTGGCACGCCCTAGCAGCAGTCGCTTCGACTTGGACGCCCGAAGGCACGACCGCGTTTTCAGAAGAGCCCAGTTTGCGGCCCGCCGGCTCGACTCGTTCGCAGCAGGCGGGCGATTCGTCAGTTTGCACGATCGACTTGAAGCTTCGAGTTTCAAGAATCGAGGCTTTCAATCTTCGAACTGAACCATTGTATCGATGACTTGAAGCTGACGACGGTCATTATCCTGATTCCAGATCACCAGTCCTGCTCTGCTTGACCATGTGGACAGGGCCGCAGACCGTAGCTCCTTCATCCACTACCAGGTTCGGCGTTGTGATGTCGCCGTGAATCACCGCTGCCGCCTTTGCTTCCACACGGCCATCGGCCAAGATCGAACCAGTGACCTTGCCGCCCAGAATCGCCTCTTGCGCGTGAATGTCGCCCTCGACGGTCCCACCCTCGGCCACGTGTACTCGGTGCTCTGCTCGGACTGTTCCGACCACCGTGCCCTCAACCCGGATCACGCCGCTGCCGCTCACGGTCCCTTCCACGTGGACGCCACTGGCGATGACTGACACCATTTCCTCTTGTGAGCGCCGTCCGTTGGAGCCGCTTTGGGGGTGGCTCCCGTGGCGGGAGGAGAGGGCGGGCGGGCGCCAGTTTAGTGCCGGCGAGCGTCGTGGTCGAGCGTGATCTGTCAGCATTGTGTACCCGGCTATCAACGGTATCAGGATTCTCAAGAGCGTCGACCGCTTTTAGGCTTTGTGGCCTTCTCAGGCCCCGTCATCTGAAGATGCCTTCGAGGATATCCACCACCACGCCGCTCGCCTCCAGCAACACAATCCGGTCGCCAAAGATCGATACCTCGACGCCAACACGGGTGGGAAGCTGTGCATGAAGCGCAGAGGGGATCTGCCTCTTCGCTATTCCAGGCGGCAAGCGCTTGCCGCGCGCCAAATTCCTAGCTATCCCCGGCGGCAATGCCTCCACTTCCTGGCGATGGGTGGTGAAGAACTCGGCAACGATCCGCCGCTCCGCAACCGTGAATCCCACCGATTGCTGCACGCGCACCTCAGTTTCTTTCTGCCTTCCCCTACCCCGCTGCGCCTGAAGATCCGACGTGAGAGTGAAGCCCGCGAGCATCGCGAGCGCAGAAATCACTGCAAAGCGCTTCATGATATACCTCTCTTTCAAACATCGCCTTCCGGTCGATAGAGAGATACACCGTGGAGGGGTTAGGGTCTGTGACTGATGTCACAACTACTCGGGACAAACGGCGGAGCAGAGAAACGTGGATAAGGGGATTCCTTTGAGATCGGAAAGCGTGCGACAGACCTCAACCCCTCCGCTGTCGAGCAGCACGACAAGACCGCTTCCGACGGCGTTCCGTAGGTGGAACCGAACACCCAACATATGAGGACCTGGGCATGCACCGCTCAAGACGTGCTTGAATCGCGAGGAGCACACCGACACCGGGAACCGTAGGGCGCTTGACCGCCGTCGGCCCATGATACGCCATATCGATCCCTTCCGATGTCACGGAGCGCCAGCCAGACGCAACGGAACCTGTCGGATCAATATCAGGCCTCGGCCGGCACCAACTCCACCGCCTCCTGCTTGCGTCGCTCCGGCCTCAGTTCGAACAGGAAGTACAGCGCCGGCGTTACCGTGAGCACGAACAGCGTCGAACTCGCGAGCCCGCCAATCAATGCGTAACCCAGCGCGTTCCAGATGTTGGCGTCCGCGTACTCGCTGAACAACACCAGCGGCAGCAGACCGAAGATCGTCGTGACGCTGGTCATCAAGATCGGCCGAACCCGTTCCAGTGTGCCCTTCACAGTCGCCTGGGCCAGGGCGAGGCCCTCCTCGCGCCGTACATGGTTCACATGATCCACCAACAGGATCGCATTGTTCACCACGATGCCGCCCATCATGATCACGCCGATCCAGGCTTCTCGAGTGAAGCTCGCATCGGTGTAGAAGAACATGAGGAAAACACCGACGAGCGCCATCG
>JBDGYW010000347.1:0-6766 GCA_039588935.1 Gemmatimonadota bacterium
TGGAGAAGTCGTGGCACAGGGTCCGGTAGAAGTTGTCACCAGTCACGATACGTCGCTGACGGGGCGCTACTTGAGAGGCGATTTGCGGATCAACGTGCCGCCCGCACGCCGCGCGCCAGGTCTGGATCGCACCCTCGAAGTGAAGGGAGCTGCTCAGCACAATCTCCATCAGATCGATGTTGCGTTCCCGATCTCAGTGTTCACAGCGGTTACGGGAGTGTCCGGTTCTGGCAAGTCGACCCTGGTCACGGATATTCTCTATCGAGCACTGGCGCGCCATTTCTACGGTTCGAAAATCCTTCCGGGGAAACACGCCCGGATTGAAGGGGTCGAACAACTGGACAAGGTGCTCGAGATGGACCAGAGTCCCATCGGTCGCACTCCCAGATCGAACCCGGCGACCTACACCGGGCTGTTCACGCCAATCCGGGACCTCTATTCTCAACTGGCTGATTCCAAGATCCGCGGTTATGGGCCTGGACGCTTCTCGTTCAACGTGAAGGGCGGTCGTTGCGAGGCTTGCCGTGGCGACGGCCTGGTCAAGATCGAAATGCACTTTCTGCCTGATGTGTATGTCCCGTGCGATATCTGCAAAGGGCGCCGTTACAACCGCGAGACTCTCGAGGTGAGATACAAGGCACGGTCTATTGCCGATGTTCTGGACATGTCGGTGGCTGAGGCGTTGGATTTCTTCGAGCACCAGCCAAAGATCCGGCGTCGGCTCGAACTCCTGAACGACGTTGGCCTTGGTTACATCCACCTGGGGCAGAGCGCTACCACCCTGTCTGGCGGTGAAGCACAGAGAGTGAAGCTCGCGTCCGAATTGAGCAAACGAGACACTGGACGCACACTCTACATTCTCGATGAGCCCACAACAGGCCTGCACTTCGAGGACGTGCGGTTGCTGCTGGATGTGCTCCACAAGCTGGTCGACAAAGGAAACACGGTCATTGTGATCGAGCACAATGTCGAAGTCATCAAGACAGCCGACTGGGTGATCGATTTGGGCCCCGAAGGCGGCGACGAAGGCGGCAGGGTCGTGGCGCAGGGGACTCCGGAGGCAATTGCAGAGACCCGTCAGTCGCACACCGGCAAGTTCCTCAAGAAGGCCCTTCGGGCCTGATGTTCCACTGCATGCCGGTCCGGGTCAGGATGTGGTGGCTTTACTCAGATGGCGATGCGTGACACTATTTGAAACGTTTGTCGTACTGAATGCCAGAAGGCAGCACCCACAGAAACCAGAAAGGACGGCCGTGAATGGGCGAACTCGGTCCTTTTCTAGTTCCCATATCGCTGTTTGTATCGCTTGCGATGGTGGCGATCTTCAGGGGACCCATGGGGAAGGCGCTCGGAGAACGTTGGTCCGGTCGTCAGCTGGATGCGGAGACGTCCTCCGAAACAGAAGCGCTTCACGCCGACGTCGAGGAGCTACGGTTCCGGCTTTCTGAGGTCGAGGAACGTCTGGATTTCACCGAGCGGTTGCTGGCGCAGCAAGGTGGCCAAGATGCGCTGCCGAAGGACCGTAGCTAAGTGCACCTTGATGTTCTGGTTCCTATAGCCGGCATGGCAACGGGGTTGCTCCTGTTGCTCCCGATTGTGAGGGCCGCAGTTCGGATAGCGGAGAAGAAACTCGCTGGCGGGAGCGACAGCGATGAGGTCGCGACGGTACGCGAGGAGCTCCGAGTCATCCAGGATCGGCTGGAACGTGTTGAGTATGGCGACGACCGCGTAGCGGAGCTGGAAGAACGCTTGGACTTCGCCGAACGCTTGCTTGCGCAACACCGCGAGGCCCCGCGAGTCGGGGGAGGTGGGTGAGTATGCTCTTTATGCTGCAGCTGCCGCTGGCTGACTTCATTTGGCTTGAGACTGTCGTGCTGCCGATACTCGGAATGGGCATGGGGGCGTTTGTTCTGTTCGGCGCCTACCGCACGATCAATCGGCAGCTCGATCGCCGCCACGAAAGGGAAATGGCTGGAACAGCTCGCGCGGATTCGGGAGCAGAATTGGAGGACCTCCGTAGCCGAGTCGAACTGCTCGAGGATGCCGCCAGCCGCGTGAACGAACTCGAGGAGCGCCTTGACTTCACCGAACGCATGCTCACTCAGCAGCAACGCCAACAGATTGATCCGGGGCGGGGAGGCTGAGCCAATGGAAGATATAGTCGCAATCGTGATGATATTCGGGGGCGGTACCCTGTTCGCGTTGAGTATGTCGCCGGTCGGGAGAGCGCTCGCGGATCGAATCCGCGGCACTTCGAAGCAGGGTTCCATTGGAGACAAGGATCTCGATGAGTTGAGAGAGGCGCAGATGGCGATCCTTGATGACGTGGAAGCGTTGCGACATGAAGTTTCGGATGTGAACGAGCGAGTCGACTTTGCGGAGCGCCTACTGACAAAACGCGGCGACGTCGGTGCGTTGCCAGGGAGTGGCGAACCGGAGGCCTAACGCCGGCCACCCAATGGCGACTATGGCTGGCGTCTTGCCAAAGTGGCGGATGTCGTGCAAATAATAGATCTTAGACGGAGGAGACTATTGTGGGCAGCTTGTTTCTGGCCGTTGCCATTATCTTCTGCGCCCGCTGGTTCTTCCGTTCGGACCTGTCTGACGCGGTGGGGGAGGCGTTGCGCAGCAAGCACAGCGGCGGGATGGACCCGGCACTGGTCGAGCGTCTCGAGGAGCTTGCGGACCGCATGGATGTCGAGATGGGAGATTTGCGCAACGAAGTGATGGAACTGGGAGAGCGGGTAGAGTTCGCCGAGCGCTTGCTCACCAACGTGAGGCAGCGTGAGGGACTCCCTGGCGCTCCGGCGTCGGAATAGTTTCGGGCTGTTATTTTTGTAGGGGGCTGTTCAATACGTTCTTTATCAATCCCGACTTTCAGACGATCGTTGACACTGTCGTCTGATTGGGAGGTATAACGCTGTTATGGGAATCTTCCAGCGCATTTCTACGCTGCTGAAGTCGAATATCAACGACTTGATCTCACGTGCTGAGAACCCGGAGAAGGTGCTCAATCAGTCGATCGACGACATGCGGTCTCAGCTTGGAAAGGCGAAGCAGGAGGTCGCCGGCGCCATCGCTGACGCGAGGAAGCTGCAGCAGCAGTTGGAGAAAGAGAAGAAGCAGGCTGAGGAATGGGAACAGCGTGCCATGCTTGCCGTACAGGAAGGCCGGGACGACCTGGCTAAGCAGGCCTTGATGCGGCACAGTGAGCATCTACAGCACGCTCAGGCGATGCACGAGACGTGGGTGCGGCAGAAGGCCGAGACGGAACAGCTCAAGAATGCGCTGCGGCAACTCAACGATAAGATCGAAGAGGCAAAACGCAAGCGGAACATCCTGGTCGCCCGCCAGAAACGCGCAGAAGCTCAGGGACGCATTCAGGAAACCATGAGTGCGATGTCCAACAAGAGCGCCTTCGAGAATTTTGAAAGGATGACAGAGAAGATCGAAGAAACCGAACGCAAGGCGCTTGCTGCAGCGGAACTCTCCGAGGACCTCACCGGCGACATGCTGCAGCAGGAGTTCGATGCGCTCGAGTATCACGGCAGTTCGGACCAGCAACTGCTCGAACTCAAGAAGAAGATGGGCATGCTCTCCGCTGGCGAGGCCGGCGAACGCCCGCAACTCGGTGCCGGTGACGGCGACGACGTTGCGGACGCCGAAGTCGTCGAAGAAACACCGGCTGAAGACGTGGAGCAGAGTGAAGGGGAGCAAGAGCCGGTCGACGGGTAGCCCCGCATCAGAAATGTGCTGATGGCGGCGACGTTCATGTCAATGGACGTCGCCGCTTCATTTTTCACTCCAGCGCGACCCACCAGTCACATGCATTATTCGGTACCTCAGTGCATTCGTTGGGTGATATGGCTCCGAGCCAGCGACATACACTACGCCCACGGCCCGTTGACAAACCATTTGGAAACTCACGATTCCGCGGCGGTCCGGTAGGAGGAAGTCAATGAATGCCGGTGAGAGAGCGAGAGATGTTGCGTAGTGGAATCGGTGAGTCGCCTTCAAAGCGGCATGTTCGGAGTAGATATGTGGTGAAGGTGCCGCTGTTGCTTGGTGCCAAGGCCGAGGTGGTGATCGGCACGCTGTTGGTGGTCCGGAACCGTGCGGTACGCATCGCCTGTGGGTTGGCGTTGACAACGGGTGTCCTGCTTTCGGTTCAGGAGGCTGAGCGGATACCTTGTGCTCATCGGCCCGCGACTGTGTCATTGATTGCGGGGACACTGGCAGCTGTTGCCGGATCGAGGCTCCTGGCCCCCGGGGCGGCTCTTGCCGCCTCGCGTCACGTCGCCACTCGGTGGTGGCTGGTGCCTTTCGGACGCCTTGTGGGTGCGCTCTTAGTAGTTCTTCCGGTTGTCACAGTTACTGTGTTCGCGTTGGGACTGGCTGAGGTGGAGCCTTTTCAGTTCAGTATGGCGTTGACAATCTACTCTGCTGCTGTCGCATCGCTCGCGTTTTCATTTGCACCAGTCGTCGGCTCTTCGGCTGCGGTAGTGGCCACGCTCGTCACTGTGTGGATTGGTGCATTGCCAACGTCCGCTGTACAGGCAACTGTAGGAAAATGGCCGCTGCTGCAGCACGTACTAGCACTATTGTGGAAGGTGTTTCCACTCCATTGGAGGGTGGAACAGATACTTACCACGCGCAGCTCCGCTGATATGTTCGTCTTAATCGGTTGGATCGTCTTCGGAGTTGTCTTTTCGGGTTGGGCTACAGCTGCAGTGTGGCCTGTGGGCCGACGGATCCGAAGCGGCAAATGACGGCGCTGAGAGTAAGCGGGGCATGCAAGATCTACGGGTCCGGACGGCGCCGGCGAGTCGCAATTCACGATTGCAGCTTCGAGTGTCACACTGGAGAGATTGTCGGCGTGATTGGGCCCAACGGCGCCGGCAAAACCACTCTGCTGCGAATGATTGCCGGCGAGACAGCTCTTACGTCAGGTGCGGTGAGCGTGTCTGGATTGCGGGTTGGGACACGCGCGGCCCGGAGAGCAGTCGGCTATGTCGCTGATCCTCCGCTCCTCCCAGGAGAACTGTCGGGGGTCGAATGGCTCAAATACGTATGCTGCCACAGGGCGTCTCATCCACGTGAAAGAACAGCGATGCTGCATTGGGCCGTTGAACTTGCAGACTTGGAGGAATTCGTTGGGCGTCGGATCTCGGACTACTCGCGAGGTATGGTGCAGAGACTGGCGTTGGCGACGGCAGCGGTAGCTGGCTCGCATGTCCTGGTCCTTGACGAGGCGTTGAGCGGCATAGACCCTATGGTAGCGCGCCGGTTGCGTAGCACCGTGGCAAAGGTTGCGGCATTGGGTCGGCTGGTGGTCATCGCATCGCACGACCTGTCCGCGTTGGAACGGTTGGCGACGCGCGTGCTGGTCTTGTGGCGAGGGCGTCTGGCATCGGATGTGAGCGTAGCCAGACTCGCAACCGAAAGGGTGGCCGAGCTATCAATATCGGGATCTGGGCTGAACAGTCGCGACCGGCTGTTGGAGCGGTTCTCAGGCTCTGTCTGTACAGAAGATGGCATCTCGATTCCACTCACGCAGGGTATCACGATCGAACAGGCGATGGCGGTGTGCAGGTCAGAGCGAATTCCCGTAGCATCGTCCCGGGTCCGTTACCGAGCGCTCGAGGACATTTTGATAGGAGCTGCGGCTGAATCCGACGACGACCTCTGAAGATGTGGCGAGCAAGATCAGTGTCGTTGACGGTCTAAGCAATCCCCCGTAGGTTTCGAGCCGAACCCGTTGTCAGATAGCGGGTTACGGAACCCAACTCCTTGTTGACTCCCGGAGTTGAGTAAGGTCAGCTTGCCTTCCGACGGATGGCGTGCGTTAGTCCTCGTTGTGGCGGACGGTTGCAGGCGATTGGCGAGGGTTGTCGACTATGGATCTCAAGCTCTACAACACGTTGACGCGTTCAGTCGCGGTGCTCGAGCCAGTTGAGCCTGGCCGGGTGACAATGTACACGTGCGGGCCGACCGTCTACAACTATGCTCACATCGGAAACTTCCGCACCTTTCTGTTCGAGGATTTGCTACGACGGCATCTGGAGTCACTCGATGTCGAGGTGTTTCAGATCATGAACCTCACCGATGTCGATGATCGGACCATCAACGCGGCATCTCAGGCAGGCACAACGTTGAGCGAGCACACCGCTGAGTACATACGCGCGTTTTTCGAAGACTGTGACTATTTGAGAATCCAGAACGCATCGGTGTACCCGCGGGCCACGGAGTACGTGCGGCCAATGATTGAGTTGGTCGAGGGGCTTATCGAGCGGGGCCTGGCATATCCGGGGGACGATGGTTCGGTCTACTACGCCGTGGACAAGTTCGAGTCCTACGGTCGTTTGTCACAGGTGGAGCGGCGTGAGTTGAAAGTGGGAGCCCGCGTCTCCAGCGATGAGTACTCGAAGGAGGATGCGCGCGATTTCGCTTTGTGGAAGGCAGCCACTCCTGAGGACGAAGCCGTTGGCGCGGCGTGGGACGCACCATTCGGACGCGGCAGACCTGGGTGGCATTTGGAGTGTTCAGCGATTGCCCTCCATGAAATACAGTCCCGCTACGGCATAGATACGCTCGACATTCACGCCGGTGGCGTCGACCTGATTTTCCCCCATCATGAAAACGAGATTGCCCAGTCAGAAGGCGTAACGGGGCAGCAGTTTGCGCGTTTCTGGCTCCACGGCGAGTTCCTCACAATCGGTGGCACCAAGATGTCAAAGCGATATGGCAATACCCTGACCGCTCGCGA